>JANZZV010000003.1:111463-209805 GCA_026419195.1 Fervidobacterium sp. | reverse complement strand
GCAAGTCGAATAAGCTCTTTAACTTACCATCATTTATTGAAACTATAGAATTTGCAGCAAATATTTCTTTAAATCCTTTTCCATATGGTCTTTCCAGGGCACGTAATTCAACAGCATCTTGTCCGGTAAGTACTATCTGATTTCCAAGTCTCAATGTTATTTGTCCAGCTCTATCTTCATAATAGTAAATATCGGCAAGCTCGGATAATTCGTCAAGAATTCTATCTCTTTCATCAAGTAAATCGTTAGGTGTATATCTAAGACTTACCGCTGTCCTCACTTTTGCATTTATATCTGCAAGCCTTTTAATCATTGCATTTATCTGTTGAGTTCTCTGTGCAATTTCGTTATCGATATCGACCCTAAGTTGTTCAAGTCTTGTGTAAAGATCCTGAACATGTTGGACTAATTCTTCCGCTCTACTAACAAGTCCACGTTTTGCAGCAGTGTTTGTTGGATCAGTTATCACTTCTTCAATTCCAGACCAAAAAGAGTCGAATAAATACCTGATTCCCGCTTCAGATGGTTCGGCAAATAATTGTTCAACAAAGTGTAAGTTTGCAGTAATTGTATCCCAGTAATTGTATTTGTTGTTTGTTTGACGAAACTGAATATCTAAGAATGCATCTCTGATTCTTTTGATATCCCTAACGTAAACCCCAGTACCAATTTGTAAAGGTATAGCGGGTTGAGTGAGTGATGTGATAGGAATGGGAGGCATTGTGAGAAGTTCTGGTCTTTGTCTTGAGAAACCAGGTGTATTGGCATTTGCTATGTTATGCGAAACTACATTCATTGCCAATTTGCTTGCGTAAACCCCAAGAAGACCAGTGTTCAACATTCCAAATAAACTTATGTCAGGCATCAACTCACTCTCCATTTATATAGTGAATTACAAACTAAATTAGGTGCATGAATATCAGAAATTTAAATAGGTTTTTGCACCGTTAAATGAACTCATCATTTGAATTTGTCGTACATCGGGAGGCTTTGAATTTGGGAGTAGGTGTTATGATACGAAGCGTTATTTTTGGAAAAATCGTAAGTTGTGGACTGAACACCATGCGCAAGATTGTTGAGAAACTCAACGTATTGATTATCAAATTCTATAATCTGCCTTATCCCATCCATAAGTATAGAAAGTTCGTTGAGTTTCTCAACAATCTCGGCTGAGAGAAGGGTAAGCTCAGAACTTTGAGCATCTGATGCTTCATACCTTTCTATGTACTCTTTTACAGTCGTAACCTGATAATTTCTTAGAATCTCTTCGCGTTCTGATTCAACCTTCATCAACTCTAAGCTTAGTTCTTCTATGTTAACAGCATATTTTGAAAGCATTTGGATATCTTTGTTTACCACAGAAACTTCAAGTCCTTTAAAAGCTTGAATCATACTCTCTAGTATTTTTATTTCGTTTGTTAAATTTTCTTTTATCAAACATCATCCCTCCAATAATTTTTTGGCAAGTTTTTCTACATCAACTTTAAAAGTTCCATTTTCAATAGCCTCTCTTATTTGCTGGACCAATTCTGTTCTAACTTCTGGATAGTTCTTTGCCATTTCGATGTACTCAGCTACCTTTTTACCTTCCTCAATGAGCAATGTTTCCTTTGCGACTTCTTCTCTCACTTTTGATTTTTCTACACGCTTGTTTTCCTTTCCTTTAATTTCGGAAATGTTTTGAGCATTCTGCATTTGACCTGCTTTATTAATCCTATCGATCATACTATCACCACCTTATAAATTCATTTTAATCAAAAAATTTGGTTACACACTTCGGGTAAAAGATTACAAGTAAAAGTTTTGGTCTGTTGTAATTATCGGAAAAATCTAAGCATTTCTAAGACTATTTGTCAAAATTTCTTATCGATATTAAACACATCAGTAGTGATATTTTTCATTTTTTATTATCTTAAAAGCTCTGAATAATTGTTCTAAAAGCAAAACTACGCACATTTCGTGCGTAAATGTCATTCTTGAAAATGAAATTGAAAAGAGCGCATCATTTCTGATGGAATTATCTATTCCAACAGGTCCTCCAACAACAAAAATTATTTCTGAAAAATTATTTATGATACTTTCAATTTTACTGGCGAACTCTTCACTTGAAAATTCCCTTCCCCACAAATCAATTAATATGTATTTTCTGTCTTTCAACTTCTTTTTAATATTTTCCGCTTCACGTTTGATGATAATTTTTGGTTCTTGAGTATTAACGTCCCCTCCCAAATCAACAAACGTTATCTGAACGTTTGCAAATCTCTCAAGTTTATCCAAATAGTATTCGAGCGCTGATTGAAGATGCTTAGATATCTTTCCTGGTACGATTATCTCAACTTTCAAAGAAATTTTCCTCCTACTAATGTTAAATTATAGTACCAATCATACCGGAGTATAAAAGTACACCCCTGCTATTTCGGTTATTTCACCGTTTTCAATAAGATATTCAATGCATTTATTGAAAAGTTGTTCATCGTTGTGAAAAATTAATTCTTTTATGTAGTTCATTTCCTCTCCAAAGATAAACGTTTGTGATAAAACTCGTTTCACATAGTACGACAATGCAGCAATTTTTAGCGTGTCTAAATCTGTAACAACCTTCGCAGGTGTTGAATAGGATATGTAATCACTATCATCTATGCCTTTTAAACACCCACTTCTTTTTATTGCCTCGACGTAGCTTTTGAACTCACTTGTTGGAATTTTAAACTCACTTTGTAAAAGCTGATTGAGCGATTTTACTTTTCCAGAAGAAAACGCTTTGTAAGTTTTCTCAACAAATTCTATAAGATGAGGATAAACGATCGGATACTTTTCAAGAATTGTAGAGAAAAATGCCTTTGTTCTATTGACTTCGTATATTCCGTCATGTATCTTTATAACGTTATCACTTAAAAGACTCTCAATTGCTGTTTTCACGTCACTGAGTTCAAAGTTGTTGCTTTTGATAAAATCTGGTAAAGTTGCCTCGTTTAGATTTTCAAATATTATAGATTTCAGAATACAAGATTTAATATTTTTTAATCTTTCTGGTTTCTGTACTTTTCTTTCGTGTATTATCTGACCAAGCTCGTGAAGAGTATTTACACCATACTTACCAGGATTGATATTAAACGATGACAAAAATTTTAATAGATTTTCTATTGTAAATTCCTTTCCGGAGCGTTTTAAAAATATTTCTACCTCTTGCGCAAGTCTATCTATTGGATCTATCAACTTTTCGTTTTTCACTATATCCTCGTAGGGTATAAACAAATCAACTGCAGAAACAAGTTCATAACTTGCTGATTTTGTCCTTGCAAGGGCTATAACTTTTTTACCATAGGACTTTAATTTATAAACGAGTGCTGTGAAGTCGGCATCACCGGTAACAAGAAAAAAGGTGTTTATAATGTCGTTGTGTATAGCTGTCTCTATACAATCAACAGCTAATCTTATGTCGTTTCCTTTCTTATTTGGTAGAAACTCTGCTTCGGGAATTTCTATGAGTTCTATACCATAATTGTACAACACGAACGAAGCCATTCTGTGTTTTGTCCAAGATCCGTATGCCTTTCCACCAACTATCCGACCATGTTTTTGAATTTCATTGTAAACAAGTTGAACATCAACAGGTTGATTTTGGAAATCAAAAAATATGAAAATGTTACTATTAATATTCATCCCCCCTGTAACCTTATTCTTAGATGTTGTTACAAAAGTTATCAGAACACTCCTTTTTATCAATATATTCATAAACTTTTTTGCCAATTGGATTATCAATTCCAGCTAAATAATCAGCAACATGTAGGTGAAGACATTTAACTGTTGAAAAATCCTTTATTCCTCCGGTGCCAACGGAAGCCAGAGCATTGAGCCATTTTTTATCCCTCTCAGAAATCAAACTGACCCTTTTGTTGATAACTTCTCTATGGGTATTCTCATACGCTCTTTTTAAACTTTCATTCGAATTTATCTCTTTTTCGAATTCTTCAATTAACCCTTTCTCTTCAAGACGGGATATTTGTTTTACAAGGTATGGACATGTTAGGTAGTGTATTGTAGGAAAAGGTACATCGTCTCTGATAGGGTAGCTAAGTATAACTACAGGAAAACCATACGAGCATCTATGGCAAATAGCCAAAACATTTCTAACGTCACGTGAAAGTTGTTTTTTGACAATTTTTAAATCTTTATCACTAATGCGCTCCATTCATCCATCACCATTTTTTCTAAGATGTCATAGCTGTCAAACAAATTTGTCTTTGGCAAAATTATGCCTGAAAGTATTATTATTCCATCATCTTTAATGTATTCTTTCACGCCTCTTAGCATTTCAACAAGTATTTCTGCCACTATATTCGAGACAATTATGTCAAATTTTCCATCTACTTTTGAGAAAAGATCTGAAAGTCTTACGTCAATTTCAACAGAGTTTTTTTCAGCATTTTCTTTAGCAACATTGACAGCCAAAGGATCATTATCAACTGCCAAAACCCTATTTGCTCCAAGTTTTTTTGCGAGTATGCCTAATATTCCACTACCGCAACCAAGATCGAGCACATCCATACCTGGCTTGAGATATTTTTTCAAAAAAAAGGCCGACATTTTTGTTGTTTGGTGTAACCCTGTCCCGAAGGCTAATCCTTGTGGAATTTTGAGGACTATCTTATCTTTTACATTGGACAAATCATGATCATCTGGATCAACTATAACGTCATCTATCATCTCAAATGGTTCAGTTATAATGTTCTTAAACCAATCTTCAGGTTTACTTTCTCTAATACCAAGAAATTTTAAACCTATACTTAACAATTGATGTTTCAAATAATTTAGGTCCTCTTCATATTGAGAAATAACAGCGAGGAACCTGCCCTCGCTGCTATCTATAAAGTAATAATCATATTCACCGTACAAAACTTCATCGACGATATCTATTTTGTCCTCCGAAATCGAAAAAACCCACTCTTTGAAAGATTTATTCAGATATGACCCTCCTCATAACATATGTATTTGTCCTTGGAAGATAGGCAATTGGATCATTTGGTTCACCATATTTTCTGATTTCGAAATGGACATGTGGCCCTGTGGAAACTCCTGTGTTACCAGAACGCGCTATAAAATCACCTTTTTCCACCGTTAGACCTACATAGACATTTATCTTCGAAAGGTGTCCGTAATACGTTTCGAAATCACCATGATCGATAATTATGAGGTTGCCGTATCCATTCATCCAACCGGCGTATTTTACTACACCACTTCTTGCTGCAAAAACAGGAGTGCCAATTGGAACTTCTATATCTACCCCTGTGTGGAATTTATTACTTCCATATACAGGATGTAATCTCCAGCCAAAATCTGACGAAATTCTCCCATAAGCTGGCCAAATAAATTCAGCCAATCTTGTAAATGAAGTACTTACCTTACCAATAGGTACAAAAACCTCTTTGCCCGCAGTTACTTTCGAACCTATAGATGGATTAATAACCAGTATCTCTTCGGAATCAATAAAAAAATATTTTGCGATTTCTGATAACATAATTGTCTTGTTTGGTTTATACATTATTCCTGGTACTAAGGGAACCTTTATCGAATCCCCCACTTTCAAACTTCCAGAAGATAATTTTGGATTCCAATCTATCAAAACAGGTATAGGAACTCCAAAACCTTTTGAAATGCTCTGCAAAGTATCCCCCTTTTGTATTTTGTAATCAATATAAAACGAAAAAGACAAAATTACAAGCGTTAGCATCAAAAAAGTAAGAATTTTTCGCACCTCTCCCACCCCTTATTTTATTTGTTACAAAAAATCCTGTTATATTTTACCACAAAAATTTTCTTTGTCAAAATAACCATTGTTTAACTTGAAAATCAGAGATAAGTTGTCAAAATCGCTATTTTTTCTTTATATACGTCAATAAAGCCAGAATATCAGACGGGGTTACCCCAGATATTCTTGATGCTTGACCTATCGACAAAGGCCTTATTTTTTCAAGCTTTTCACGCGCTTCAGTCGATAAATTCGGGACCTGTGTAAATTTTATGTTAATTAGAGGTAAATTTTCATATTCCTCAAAAATCTTTATTTGATCGAGCATTGAATTGATATAACCTTCGTATTTTAATTGTATTTCAATTTGTTCAATTACTTCTGGATCATCTATTGGTTCTGGATCAAGTTCTTTAATTGAATTATAACTAATTTCAGGTCGTCTTAACAATTTCGAGAGTCTTGTACCTTCACTTAAAGGGGTACTTCCAAGATTTTCAAGGATATTGTTTACCTGACCGGAGAAAGGAACTTTAACGTTCTCGAGTCTTTTCAAATGGTATCTTATACTCTCTTCAAGTTTGATTACTTTGTCATAGAGCCATCTCGGAATAAGTCCTATTTTGTATCCGTATTTTGAAAGTCTCAGATGAGCGTTATCATGTCTTAACAATAACCTATATTCAGCGCGAGAAGAAAGTAATCGGTATGGTTCGTCTACACCTTTGGTCACTAAGTCATCTATTAGTACGCCGATATAGCTTTCCGAGCGTTTTGGAATAAATTGATTTTCACCACGTAATTTTAAAGCTGCGTTAATACCAGCTATTAAGCCCTGTGCTGCTGCCTCTTCGTAACCACTTGTGCCGTTGATTTGTCCTGCGAAGTAGAGATTTTCAACTATCTTTGACTCAAGTGTGGGGTAAAGTTGCGTTGGATCTATATAGTCATACTCAACAGCATAAGCAGGTCTGACAATTATAACGTTTTCCAAACCAGGTATTGTACGCAGCATCTTTATTTGTGCAGCGTATGGTAGGCTTGTTGAAAGTCCATTTAAATAATACTCTTGAGTATCCCTACCCTCTGGTTCAACGAAAACTTGGTGACTTTCTCTGTTGAATTTGATAACTTTATCTTCTATTGAAGGACAATATCTTGGACCTTTGGCTTGGATTAGTTTTACTTCTCCGTAAAGAGGTGAGAAAATCAAATAGTCACGAATTATCTTGTGTGTTTCAGGTACCGTGTGAGTTAGCCAGCACGGATAGTCTTTTGTTAGCAATTTTGGTTCATTAAAATAGGAGAATGCCCATGGCTTGTCGTCAGTGTCTTGTCTCATCATTTTCGAAAAGTCTATACTTTTTTTCAAGACTCTTGCAGGGGTTCCTGTCTTGAATCGTCCTACATTAAATCCCAACTCTATTAGAGATGCTGTGAGACCTCGAGCTGAGAAATCTCCCATTCGACCAGCTTCCATGGTATCTCTTCCAATAAATATTTTTCCGCGTAAAAAAGTTCCAGTTGTGATTATCACCGCTCTGGCAAGGTACTCTATACCAAATGAGTCAACAACACCTTTGATTCTGTTGTTTTCAACCAATAACTTTTCCACAATACCATACCTAAGTAAAAGATTTTCCTGTTCTTCTAACTTACGCTTCATTGTTCTTGAGTAAGAATATTTATCTATCTGCGCTCTAAGTGCTTGAACAGCTGGTCCTTTACTTGTATTTAACATCCTTACATTTATCATAGTTTCATCAGTTGTTTTTGCCATTTCACCACCAAGCGCATCTATTTCTCTCACTACAATTCCTTTTGCAGAACCACCTATTGCAGGATTACAAGAAGCCCAGGCAACATTGTCAGGATTTCCAGTTAACAAAAGTGTCCTAAATTTTAGTCTAGCACACGAAAGAGCAGCTTCTATACCAGCATGTCCACCACCAATTACGATCACATCGAATTTATAATCATCATCGGGTCTTGCAAAAATGTTCATTCATACACCTCCATGTGCATTTAGAACTTCATTTCCGTTTATGTAAACTGCTAATGGCTCTGACTCAAGAGGGTTTGAATCAAACAAACAAAAATCTGCCAAATAACCCTCTTTTATTTTTCCAGCTTTTATATCTGCCATCCTTGACCCGCTTTCAGTGTACAAGTTAATTGCCCCTTGTTTTGAAAAACCCATTTTTAAAGCACTTTCTATAACGTACTTTGGATCAGCAGGCGAAACTGGTGAATCTGTTGAGAATGCCATATCGTATCTTACTTTGTGCATTTCCAAAAATGGATATGCCATTTCGTATCTTGCAAATTTAATTATTTCTATGTCTTCAAAATAAAAGTGTGGTTGTACTGAGAGATAATAGTCTTTTAGTTTTGGAAAATCCTCCTTCTTAACAAACTGAAGGTGTATAAGTCTGTGTCTTATTTCGAAAGTGTTTGCTTGGTTTTCTTCGAAAATTCTTAATACCTCGTGTAAAGCCTTATCTCCGATTGTGTGTATGTTTAATTGCAGTTTGTTCTTTTGGGCAAATAATATAATCTCTTTTATATTATCCGGTATTGTGAAAATACCGTTATGATCAGTTCCTACATAAGGTTCAAACATATATGCGGTCTTTCCCCCGAGTGAACCATCGGCGAAAAGTTTTATCCCACCTATCCGGGAAAGATTAAACGTACCAAATTCGTAATCCCAAGGCCTAACAGTGTAAAGCTTTTCAAATATCCTTATTTTGCTGTTGTTCAATAGTTCTTTGAGTTTTTTAAAGGAAATACCGTGGAAATCGTCTGAGTGAACTTGTGTAACTCCATATTTGACAAACTCCTCAATACCTTTTTGAAAAGCTATTTCATAAAAATCATCACCTAAATATTTCCAAATCTTTTCTATCTCCGCTTCGTAAATGAGGTTATCCGATAACAGTGCTTGATTTTTCAGATAATTGTTGACCCAAGCAACATGCCCGCATTTTCTAATCAGCGCAACAGGCTTTTGGAGTCTATTTAGAAACTGCAGTGACTGATTGTCTGGTAATATCTCCCAACCACGTGCAATTATGAAGCTATCATCACTATCTCCAAGATCATCTATACTTTTTTTATCCAGGTTATGGGTGAGTAATTTTACTCCTGTTCCTATTACATGGGCATGAGAATCAACAAAACCAGGCATTACAAATAGACCTGTGGCATCAACCACAGGTCCCGAACCTTTGAATTCACTCTTGCTTACAAATTTACCATCTTGGATGTACAAGTCCTTTTTTTCAAAATTCTTACCATTCCAGACCATCCCGTTTTTTACAATCAAGACAAACACCTCTTTAAGCTTGGGAAAATTAAAACTTTATTTTACGACAGCAAACTCGCCAGTCTAACCAATTCCATGTCAAGTTTTTTCTTTTCCTTCAAAACCTCATCAAGCTTAACAGTAACTATTTTACCGCCCTGCAAAGCGGTCATCACATAACTTTCACCTTTCATAAGTGCATCAACGGCGGCAACTCCCATTCTTGAAGCAAGCAGTCTATCAAATGCTGTTGGTGAACCTCCTCTTTGTATGTGTCCAAGTATGGTTATTCTTGTTTCGTATCCAATCCTATGTTCAAGATGTCTTGCAACGGTGTATGCGCTTGCTGCGCCTTCCGCGACGACAACTATACAGTTTATCTTTCCTCTTTCTCTTTCTTGTAATAACCTGTTGCTAAGTTCTTCGTAATTGACTGGTACTTCAGGGATAATAACAGCTTCAGCACCTGTAACTAAGCCACTGACAGTGGCTATGTATCCAGATGTTCTACCCATCACTTCTATTATAAACGCACGTTCATGAGAACTTGCAGTATCTTTCAGTTTTTGTATCGCATCCACGACAGTGTTTAAACATGTGTCAACTCCAATACTCATATCCGTCATCGCAATATCATTATCAATAGTTCCAGGAAGGCCGACAACAGGGACTTTTTGTTCTTCTTCAAGGAACATCGCACCGTGCAAACTTCCTTCTCCACCAATAACAACAAGTCCTTCTATACCATGTTTTTTTAAGATCTTTGCTGCCTCTGCTCTGGTCTCCTTCCTGACAAATTCAGGGCATCTGCTTGATCTGAGAATTGTACCTCCTTTTTCCATAATTCCACCAACAGACGCAAAGGTCATTGGTTCGATATCCTCGTCAAGAAGACCTGCGTACCCTCTCTTGATGCCGTAAACTTCAAGCCCTTGTTTAATACCATACCTAACAACAGCCCTTATAGCGGCATTCATACCAGGGGAATCTCCTCCACTTGTCATCACTGCTATTCTTTTCAAGTCAAACGCCTCCTTCGTTTAAATTTGGAATCAGAAATCTAGAATATTATGTCAATCTCTTAGATGTACACACTTTTCCGTAACTAACTATAATCAGTTTGAAAATTTAGTTCCGAATTTTTGGGTTTTCTTTCTATAATCCAGACAAAGTATACCACAAAATCGAATTACGGTCTACTATCCTGTTTATTTCAACTTTTTTGTACGTTTTGCTTTTGTTTTTCCCTCAGATAGATCGTGGGCATTCTTGAGTGCCTGAACAACGTAATAATTAACAGTTCCTCTGGGGTACTCATAATTCTTATTCATATTACCAGACGGTCTATCTGTCATTAATTCTATAGCCTCATCGACCTCGTCGACCGTCCATATATGAAACTTACCTTCTTTTATAGCGTCAAGAATTTCATCGCTGAGTACAAGATTTCTAACATTTGCTTTCGGGATTATAACACCCTGTGCCCCTGTTAATCCTTTTAATTTGCATATTCTATAGAATCCTTCAACCTTTTCTGTAACTCCGCCAACTGGTTGAACATGACCATGTTGGTTTATTGATCCAGTTACTGCAATATTTTGTTTCAATGGAATCTTGGATATTGCTGAGATTATTGCAAGCACTTCAGCCAAAGATGCACTATCGCCTTCCACGTATCCGTAAACTTGCTCAAATGAAATGGAAACACCGATTGAAAATGGTACCTTTCGCGCGTATTTACTCCCGAGATAACCTGTTAATATCATAACCGCTTTGCTGTGTATTTGTCCACTTAAATCGGCTTCTCGTTGAATATCAAGAATCCCTGCATTTCCTATGTATGTTTTTGCTGTTATTCTAACAGGTAAACCGAATTCGTAATCACCAAAATTTACCACTGTCAAGCCGTTAACCTGACCTACAACTTTGCCCATAACATCAACCATTAGATCTTCTTTCTTAAACATTTCGTCGTATTTTTCAACTACAAGTTTTATCCTTTCCTCACGTTCTTTCAAAGCCTTTAGAACATCTTCTGAAGCTATATATTTACTATCTCGTTTCTTTGCAAAGAAATTGGCTTCTTCAATCAAATCTATTATAGCCCCGAGTCTCATTGAGAGTTTTGTCCTATCACCCGATAATCTTGTTGAGTACCAAACGATGCGTTCAAGTGCATCTCTTCTCACAGGCATTATCTCTTTTTCTTTAACATAATCGGCAACAAATGAAAGAAGATCTTTAACATTTTCAACAGTTGCATCGATTTCCCAGTCAAGTTCTACTTTTACCTTGAAAAGTTTTTCAAAATCAGGATCGTATTCGTATAGAATTTCATATATTTCCGGTGTACCAACGAGTATGACTTTAAGTTTTAGTGGTACTGGGTCTGTTTTTAGAGATGCTATAACAGAGTAACCGTATGCAGATTCAACATTTTCGATCTCTATTTGTTTAGCGAAAAGTACTTTTTTTAATCTATCCCATACAAACGGATGAATAAGCAACTCACGCGCGTCTATTATAAGATATCCGCCATTTGCCATGTGCAAAACACCCGGTTTTATGAGTGTAAAATCTGTGTATAACATCCCTTCCCGCTCTATGTATTCTATCTTTCCAAAAAGATTATGGTACGTTGGCGTATCCTCAAAGACAACAGGCGCTGCATTAAGTGATGAATTATCAACAATTAAATTTACGCTGTAAGCTCTTTTAAAGTAGTATTCCAATTCCTGTATTTTTTTCGTAGAACTTACTTTTTCAATAATATCTTCCTTGATTCTGTGAACATACTCTTTCACGTCACTGTACGGGTATTTTTGCTCAATTATTGAAAAAAATTCTTCAGTTGCAAAAAGAAGAGCGTAGCGATTCAAATCTCTTATCCTTTCCTTATATATTGTCTCAAGCTTTCTTACGTTTTCTACAGCTGCTTCGATCAACAAAACGACTTTTTTCTCATTTTCCTCGTAATACTGTTTCTCTTCGATACTCAACTTGGAAAATTCATCTTCAGAGATAACCTTACCATCTTTCATAGGATAATAATTAACTCCTGTAGATGTTAACTTTATTAGAAACCCTAGGCTTGAAGCCTTTTCAATGAGTTCTTTTGTATATTTTTCTTGTTCTTTTTCAAATTCATTGTCTATTTCTCTTCTTCTCGTTTTATAGTCTTCACCTTCAAACAGTTTAACTATCCTTTCGGTAAGGTTATCAACCAACTTTTCCATATCCTTCTTTAAATCTATTCCTTTACCAGCTGGTAAAAATATTGCCTTTGCTCTCATCGGATTTTCGAAATCCATTACATATGCTACGTCGGGTGGGACTGGTTTCTTCTGAGCATACTCACTGACAAAATGCTTAACAAAAGTTTTTCTCCCGATACCAGATGGTCCAACTATGAAGATATTGTATCCATCACGTTCCATATCAAGACCAAACAGCAGAGCTTTAATTGCACGTTCCCGTCCAATGAAGGATTGGACATATGTTATATCTTCAGTTGAATTAATATTTCCCAACATACTGCCGTCTACGATTAGTTCTTCAAATCTAACCTTTCTCAAAGGCATATATTTCAACCCCCTTCTCAACAAACGAGAACTTACCTTCAATATTGACTGAGAAATAAGTACTTCCAGATCCAGTGAGCGCTGCAGGATAATATTTTCTTAATTCTTCTATCTTTTTTAAAACACATTCTGGCATCACTTTTTCAAATATGTTATAACTTCCGTTTTTTATCATTTCAAAATCATTCAAGCGATACGCTTCATACAACTGAGTTGATTTCATAGGTGCTTTTCCAAACCATTCGGGTTTTAATTTTTCATAAGCTTCTTTTGTTGAAACTGAAAAGTTTGGAAAATATAATTCCACTCGAAAGTTTCGCAGCGGTTCAACTGACTTTATAATCTCTCCTCGACCATTTACGATTGCACTACCACCGTGAATAAAAAAAGGTACATCACTACCAACCGTAGCAGCGATATTTTCCGTATCATTTTTATCCAAAATCCCGGTTTTCTCAAGTGCAACTATAAATCCAGCAGCATTACTACTTCCTCCACCAAGTCCTCCACCTATCGGTACGTTTTTTTTCAGTTTTACAAAGACATCTTTTTTTGAAAAACAAACCCTTTTCCAAACTTTTTCAATTATATTATCTTCAATTTGAACGTTTGATTCAATAAAAATCTTGCCAGTTCCGTCGACAAATAACACTTCCATCTCATCGAAGAGCGAAATATTTTGAAAAAGTGAATCTATATTGTGATATCCGTCAGGTCTTTTATTCAGAACATCTAAGCATAGATTCAATTTTGCATACGTTCTAAGTACAATGCGACAACTTTTGCCCATCCTTCCATCTCCTCGAGGTAATCTAACAGCTTATTGGAACGAATTTCCAAAAAATTCTCAGGTTCTGCAAGTCCATAGTATTTAACATGAGCAATGTATAAAACTCCGACGTGTACACGACTAACCGGATTTTCTAACTCATTTATCAAACCTATATATTCCAAACTGTTGACTTCTACATTAACCTCTTCTTTAAGTTCTCTCCACAAACCTTTTTCAAGACACTCAACTGGATCTTCGGAATCCTCGATGTTCAAATGTCCTCCTACGCCAAGTGTGATCATATTGTGTAATCTTTTCTCGGCTTGATTTGAGGTTCGCTTGAAAAATATATAATCATCGTTTTCTTTTAAAACTATATAAGGAATCACTTGACGGACTGATTCGTCATACTCTGCAATAGCTCTTTCAACAAAAAAACCATTCTTTAGAGTGGTAAGAAACGTATCCTTTGACACAAGTACCACACCCATTTTACCATTACAAATCTTCTCAACGCTTTCTGATTTGACAACAAGTACTTTCTCATCAAAAGTTCCCATTTTGATACCCTCCATAGCAAATTGTCAATATTCTAACATATCCAATAGTATTAGTTCTTTGGCTATATCCTTATCAATCTTGCTAGCTATCAATCCTATAGCAGCAAAGATGTAATGTTTATCTCTGAAAAATTTTACATCTTCTGATGGAAGAAGTTCCATAGGATGTAATTTGGATAAATGTTTCACACTTTCAATAACTTCTTTTCCATATTTAGATCTTGAAAGGAATCCACCAGTACCTATTATACACCTAACTGCTGTCAAATCTTTCCCTTCGGCTATAGTTTTTCTACCAGTAGGTGTATAAAGGTGCTTTTTACTTCCGGCATGTCTTCTGATACTTTGTTGTACGCAAAAAGTTGCTAACTTGCTTATAAAGTATTCATCTCTATCAGATTGAGGATAAGGACTAATTCTTTTGACTAACTCATCGTAATCTTCAAACTGTTTCCTCAAGTTATCTTCTCCCATCATTTCTATAACGTTGTGCGCATTTACATACAATCCAAGATCACCTTCGACTGTACGCTTTGCGAAAGGTTCCGGGGAGATCAACATCTCTTGAATTTCTGGTGTTCCATCGGTCACAGAATCAACATCCGTTGTTGCACCTCCTATATCCACCGTAAGGCAATCTCCATAATGTTCATAAACAAGCTCTGTTGCTTTCATAACAGCCGCAGGAGTTGGGATAATTTCGTAATCAACCATATCTTTTATCTTCTCCATACCTGGGGCTTTAACAATATGTTCAGAAAACACCTCTTTTATAACATTTCTCGTAGGTTCTACATTCAAATAATCGATTCTTGGATAAACATTTTCAGTCATATAAACCTTTTTTCCAGCACTTGTCAATATGTATTCAACATGTTCTGCTGCCGCTATGTTGCCTGCGTATATTATAGGAACATCAAGTTCAAGTTTTGCAAGCATCTTCGCATTATGAACAACAGTCTCTGTTTCACCATAATCCACTCCGCCTGCAAGCAAGATCAATTTTGGTTGTATTGAAAGTATTTTCTTAAGATGAAAATCATCCATCTTTCCAGCGGTAATGTATTTAATCACAGCACCAGCACCGAGAGCAGCTTCCTTTGCCGCTCTAACAGTCATATCATAAACAAGACCGTGAACAGTCATTTTTAGTCCACCAGCTGCACTACTCGTAGCACCGAACTTCTCCCAATTAAGCTTTTGTCCAAGCGTGTTTTCCATCTTCTTTAAAGCCATATCAATACCTATTGTTACATCTCCTTCGTTAACAGTTGTCCAATGTTCGCTTTGTGCTATAACCTTAGGCTTCATGCCAAAGTGGAAAGCTGTTAAAACCGTTGTTGTTGAACCAATTTCAGCAAAGAGTAAATCAATTCTCACAAACAGTTCACACTCCTTCCTTTTGAATAAGAAAGTTTTTGTAAGATAATTATACACCTTTTTCTAATCTTAAGAAAATTGATTAGTGTTGTTGAAAGTAATATTTTTTAGATGGTATGACAAATCGTGGTTGAAAATTTATGAAAAACTAAGAAAACGAAAGAATTTTATTTCAGCTGCCAATTTATTTCTTTCTGAAAGAAATATTTTAGATTTCGTTGTATTTAAGTTTCACTGGAACTGTGTGGTATATTTAAGCAATGAGTAGAAAAGTATGTCCACACTAACAAAAGGGAGGGAGTAGCATGAAAAGATTTTTACTTGTAAGTATTTTCGCTATCTTGATACTTGCGGCGATTTTGAACTTTGCAGTTGACGTAGGGATTGTTCTTCCAACGAATGTTGAACCAAGATGGTTACAAGATGAAGCAAGGTTTAGAGAACTTTTGAAAAACACCAAGTATTCAGTTGAGATTCTTTACAGTCAAGGTTCACCAGCAACTGAAAGACAAAACGTTGAAGCACTTATTTCAAAAGGTATGAAAGTACTCATTATATGTCCACACGATGCCGTTGCAGCAGCAGCTTCCGCAGAACTTGCAAAGAAAAATGGTGTGTTTGTAATTTCTTATGATAGGCTTATTATGAACACAGATGCTGTTGACTATTACGTCACATTCGATAGCGTTGAAGTTGGAAGACAGATGGGAAGATTCCTTGTTAGCAAAGTTAAATCAGGTACAAAGAATAATCCACTTTATCTTTACGCAGGTGCACTTTCTGACAACAATTCCTTCTTATTCTTCCAAGGAGCTTGGGAAATCCTCCAGCCAGAGATAGCAAAGGGTACTTTTAGAATCATAAACTCTACGGAAGCTGAGAAAGTCAAAAACAAGAAAGAACTTACAAGAGACGAAATGGCAAAAATAATTGGTCAAGTTACAACGAACTGGGATTTCAACGTTGCAAAGAAAAAGGCAGAAGATGATCTTACAAAAGCGAAGGCAACGGATAAAGGCACCGTCTATATTCTTGCACCAAATGATGGCACAGCAAGAGCTATAGCGGATGCTTTCAGAGCAGATAAAGCTGTTAAAGAATATTTTATCACTGGTCAGGATGCAGAAAAGGCTTCCGTGCAGTATATCATTGACGGTAAACAGTCGATGACCGTCTTCAAAGATACAAGAGTACTTGCAAGAGATGCCATTAATCTTGCTCAACAACTCCTAGAAGGGAAAAAGCCAACCGCAACAGCAACTTATGATAATGGAAAGAAAAAGGTTCCAGCTATTCAATCAGAAATAGTTACTGTTACAAAAGAAAACGTTAAAAAAATGCTTATAGAGTCTGGCTATTATAAAGAATCGGATTTCAAGTGGTAAGTAAATACTCCTCTCAACATTTCAAGAAAATCCATAGTAAGGTGGCGTGAGAAACCGCCACCTTACTATTAGAAAATCATTTAAGGGAAATTTTGAGGAAGGTGGTGCCGAAATGAAAGATTACATTTTGGAAATGAGGGGAATTACAAAGGAATTTCCTGGTGTTAGAGCTCTTGATAATGTGGATTTGAAAGTCAAACGTGGGGAAATTCATTGTTTAGTAGGAGAAAATGGATCAGGAAAGTCAACATTGATGAAAATCTTAAGTGGATTTTATCCGTACGGAGATTATAAAGGTGAAATTATATTTGAAGGACAAATCCAGAAATTCCGACATATCCACGATAGCGAGAAAATAGGAATAGTAACTATCTATCAGGAACTTGCACTTATACCGGAATTGACTGTTTATGAGAACATCTTTTTAGGTCATGAGATAAGAAGTGGTAAATTTATCGATTGGAATAAAACGATAAAGATGGCAAAGGAGGTTCTTCAAAAAATAAAGCCAGATCTTGACACTTCAAGAAAGGTAAAAGATCTTGGTGTTGGACATCAACAAATCGTTGAAATAGCCAAAGCATTGAGCAAAAATGTCAAATTGTTGATCCTTGACGAACCAACTTCTTCACTGAATGAAGATGATAGCGAGAATTTACTTAGAATAATAAGAGATTTGAAAAGCCACGGAATTACATCCATATTAATCTCTCACAAACTAAAAGAGGTTGTAGAAGTAGCTGATTCGATAACCATATTAAGAGATGGCAAGATGGTTGCACGACTTGATAAGAAAGAGGAATTTAATGAAAACAACATAATTAAATACATGGTTGGTAGAGAGATAGAAGATATATATCCAAAAAGGAAGAAACGAGAATTTGGAGAGAAGATTTTTGAGGTGAAAAACTGGAAAGCTTTTGACAGAAAACTTGACAGATATGTTGTAAAAGATGCTAGTATGTACGTAAGAAAAGGTGAGATCGTTGGTATAGCAGGTCTCATGGGTGCAGGTAGAACAGAATTTGCTTTAAGTCTTTTTGGGAACACAAAAGATTACATAGTCGAGGGAGAAATGATATTTGACGGAAAAAAAGGACGCTTTTCGAATCCTTCGGAGGCTATTAAGGCAGGTTTTGCGTACCTTTCAGAGGATAGAAAAGGAAATGGCTTGATACTTGATTTTGATGTTAAGACAAACATTACCATAACCGGTTTAAAGAAGTTAGTTAAAGGTTTTTTTGTAGATAAAAATGAAGAAATAGTAGTTGCTAATAATTTTAAAGAGTCACTCAAAATTAAAACGCCAACGGTGGAACAAAAGGTGGTTAATCTCAGTGGCGGAAACCAACAAAAAGTTGCGATAGCAAAGTGGCTTTTTGTTAAGCCAAAACTTTTGATCCTTGATGAACCAACAAGGGGTATAGATGTTGGCGCAAAATATGAGATATATACATTAATGAATAAATTGGTTGAAGAAGAAGGAATGAGTATTATCATGATATCTTCAGAACTTCCAGAAGTGCTTGGAATGAGTGACAGAATTTACGTAATGTCTGGTGGGAGGATTGTCGGTGAGCTGAGTAAAGAAGAAGCAACTCAAGAAAGAATAATGG
Source organism: Fervidobacterium sp. (assembly GCA_026419195.1). NCBI lineage: Bacteria > Thermotogati > Thermotogota > Thermotogae > Thermotogales > Fervidobacteriaceae > Fervidobacterium > Fervidobacterium sp. Next base: position 191,455 of record JANZZV010000003.1, on the reverse strand, counting down.
CAATGGCAGTTGACTATTAATCTATAGACTTAATTATAATATTATAAAGGAGGAAAGACTATGAACTTTTTTCAGGAGTTATGGGGTATTTTGAAGAAGAACATCCGTGACTATGGTATGTACATTGCACTTGGAGTTATTATGCTTATATTTACCATCCTCACAAACGGGTTGTTTTTCTCTTCCAGGAATATCAGCAATTTGTTCAATCAAATGGGTTATATAGCTGTTTTGGCTGTTGGAATGACACTTGTTATAGTTATTAGGCACATAGATTTATCCGTTGGGTTTATGGCAGGTTTTCTCGGCGCTATTGCTGCACGATTACTGAGGGAAGGTTTTCCGGTTGTGCCAACAATAATTTTGGTTATCGTTCTTGGTACGATATTCGGACTTGTTAATGGTTTTTGGGTAGCTCAAGTTGGTCTTCCTGCGTTTGTTGCAACGTTGGCAGGAATGTTGATATTTAGGGGAGCGCTTTTACTTTTTACTCAAGCAACTGGAACCATAATTGTAATGAACGATAATTTCAACGCAATAGGAAACGGATATATACCTGATATTATCCGACACGGAAATGTTCATGTTTTGACCCTGATCATAGGCTTTTTTGCAATTGTGTTTTATATTTTTTCTGAAATTCGTACAAGAAACAACAAGCTTAGGTACGATTTCGAAGTTCTTTCGCTAAGAATGTTTGTACTAAAGCTTGTTTTCGTTAGCTCAATAATCATGTATGTGTTTTGGACTCTTGCAAATTACAATGGTTTATCTTGGACTTTGATTATTACTTTAGCAGTTACTTTTGTTTACCATATTTTAACGACAAAAACAGTTCTTGGAAGGCATATTTATGCGGTAGGTGGGAACCCTGAAGCAGCAAGATTGAGTGGTATAGATGTAAAGAAAATTACTCTGTTTGTATTTGGTTCTATGGGGTTTTTGACGGCGATTTCTGGGATTCTTTATACATCGAGGTTACAGTCCGCAACACCCGATGCTGGAACATTGTTCGAGCTTGACGCAATAGCAGCTGCATATGTTGGAGGTGTTTCCGCTGCAGGCGGTGTTGGTAAGGTAACTAATTCATTGATAGGTGCGCTTGTTATGGCATCATTGATCAATGGTATGAATTTGCTTGGTGTGGGCATATCTTTGCAATATATAATAAGAGGGGGCGTATTGATAGCGGCAGTTGTCTTTGATATAAAAACAAGAAGTAAAATAAGTTAATCAGTCGATTTTTGGGAGGAATATGAGTTGAAAAAAATTCTCCATTCTACAATGAAGGAAAACAACTACGCACTGATACTAAGAACCATAATGCACAACAAATCTATAGAAAGAGTAAATTTAGTCAGGCAAACTGGTTTATCACCAAGTACTGTGACAAGATGCGTCTCGCAACTTGTTCAAAACAAAGTTATATTGGAGACAGGTCCGTCTGAGCAGAGTGGAGTCGGAAGAAAGGCTATAAATCTCGAAGTTAATCCAGAAATATTGAACGTTTTGCTAATTGACATAGGTGCAGAAAGAACAAATTATGCCTTAGGAAAGGCAAATGGCAATATGGTTAAGCTTGAGTCTACAAAAACTCCTGACGAGTTTGAGGAAATTATTGGAGATGTACTTTCAATAATAAGAAGTTGTAACAATATTAGCGTAGTGGCATTTTCAATACCAGGAATGGTTGATACTGATAATGATACAATACTCTTTGTTCCGAGCAAAGGTTGGAAAAATATAAAGATAGAAATTCCGGGTAAGGTTGTTTACGCTGATAATGAAGCTAACTTGGGAATGATAGCTGAAGCATTCCAGCATGAAGAAATAAGAAAATCAAAATGTTCTGTTTTTGTAACAGTGAGAGAAGGTGTTGGAACAGGTTTATGGATAAATGGTGAAATTTTTAGAGGGCCTTCGTTTACCGCAGGTGAATTTGGGCACACGATATTTGATTTAAGCAGTAATTTGAAGTGTCACTGTGGAAATGTTGGATGTCTTGAAGAATACGTATCTATATCTTCGTTTTTTGGAAAAAGCAACAAAGATTGGAAAAAACATCTCAACAAGCTTTACAATTCTAATGATGAAAGAATAGAAAACTACGTTGAGTTATTGACGAAGGCATTAACAAACATTGTAAATGCATTGAATCCGGAGTATCTTATAATCGGAGGAGAATTGTCCGGTTTAGTTGAAGAATTTTATAAATATATTGAAAAAAAGTTGAAAGAAAAAGTACTTGAACATTCAAGAAACATTCTAAAGGTTTTGCCATCAACATTTACCCATGATACTTATCTGTACGGTGCATTATATGCGGTATTAGAAGAATACTTTATTCCAGAAACTATTCAGCGGCTATAAATAAAAGTGGGCAGTTTAAACTGCCCACTTTGTTTTTCCTAAGGTTAGAATTTAACGTTTGGTACTTGTTCTGCTTCTGGCTTGGCTTCGAAATATTGTTTTTCAACAAACCGATTACCTGCTATGAAAAAGTAAGGAAATCTTTTGATAAGAGTATTGTACTCTCTCACAGCATCGTTATAATCTTTTCGTGCAACTGCTATTCTGTTTTCCGTACCTGCTAATTCATCCATAAGTTGTCTGAAGTTTGCGTCAGATTTCAGAGTTGGATAATTCTCAACCACAACAAGCAGTCGTGAAAGCACACTAGAAAGCTCTTGGTTTGCAGTAGCTTGTTCTTGAGGTGTTTGTGCTCCTGCAAGTTTTGCTCGTGCGTTTGCAAGTGCCTCAAATATTTCGCGTTCTTGGGCAGCATAACCTTTTACTGTTTCAACAAGATTCGGGATCAGATCAGCTCTACGTTGCAGCTGGTTTTGTATCTGACTATAACTTGCCTGAACTTTTTGTTCGAGTTCCACCATCTTGTTGTAAGCTCCTATTATCCAAAAAACAGTTATCAAAACAATTACCAGAACTACTAAAATAACCAAAGTCGATTTTTTCAACCGGAACACCCCCTTGTTTGTTCTAGGCTCAGATTAATCGTATTTCATTTCTATATAATTGTTTGATGCATTCCATAACATGTATTCATTTATTCCAAGATCTTCAAGTGCTTTTATTTGTTTTCTAATTTCCTCTTCACCGTACTTTATATGCCCTTTTACCCAAGTTGCGGTAAAGGACTGTATCCATGGCCTGATGCGTGCTGGTGAATGGAGATACTTATTCCTGACTATACCATCAAGTACAGAATTGTAAACTGTTTCGTAGGGATATGCATCTGGAACGGGTAAATTGAAGCACCCATTTGCATAATGGCTTGGATAAACCATTGGACACACATAGTCAATTACACTGGAGATCATTTCCCAATGTTGCCCTATCCCAAGGTCGTCAATAACCGAAGAAACAAGTCCGAATATATCAGCTGTTAGAGGTACTCCATATGGCTCCAATTCTTGTTTTGAACGAAGAAGGAATTTGTAAATTGCCTCTGCCATTGTTTCATTATCTTTTTGCCTTAAGTTAACTCTCTCTTTCACAGCTTTTGTGAGTTCCGGGAATCTTACATAGTCGTACTGTATTTCATCAAATCCAACTTCTATAGCCTCTTTCGCAATTTCTATATTGTACTGCCATAACTCTCTATCATATGCTGATGCCCAAGGAACTTTGTACACCCCCATGTAAGGCTCTCCTGTGTCCTTAAATACTATGGCCCTGTCCATATGTGTTCTTGCATAAGTTGGATCTTTAAAACACACTATTCGTGCGATAAGGTACACACCCTGAGCTTTTAAATCATTTAATATCTCTCTAATTTCTTGTTTTGTGTAAGCAGTAAACTTACTTGCATCTGGAGAGTATTTAACACTTACATCCGACTTGAACAAAATCATTCCATCATCATCTTTAACATCTATTACAAAAGCGTTTAGATTATTCCTTTTAAGAAACTCAACGTAAAATTTCAATTTGTCTTTATTCGACGCAGTGGCTCTTGAAAGATATATGCCTCGCACATTTTGAACCTTAGCTGCAAATTTTTTTCTTGGTTGCAAAGAGATATCTTTTGGATTTGAGGTCACGTATTTTGCGACAGGAGTAATATGCAAACTTTTAATCCAACCTTGCTTTGGACTTTCAGGATCTTTCTTATCATAGTAAATTACGTAAGAGTATTTTTCTCCTTCGAGTTCTTTTTCTTCAACAATTTTGACAAATGTACCATATCTAACTTTTCCGACAACATTTCTTGTCTCTAAGGAATCAAAAAGAAGAACTCCGCCGGTACTTACAAAGGCATATTCATCTATCGAGTTAATCTTTGGATTTAGTTTTTCAGAGGTTTTTTGGGATAACTCTTCAAGTCTTTTATCAGGATCTGTTAATGTAGGTTCTTGGGTTATTAAAATTAGATTTTCAGAAGTTTTAATTGGCTCTTCAGAAGCTGGTTTAGGACTTTTTGCCGGTTCAGGATTTTTTAATGTAGTATCTGTGTTATCGCTGCTATTTAGCGACTGTTGTGAATCTCTTGAGTTAATTGCTGATTCTTTCTGGGTTTTATCTTTTACACTTGTTTTTGGAGTTTCATAACTTAAAGGGGTTGGAGTATTGGTAGCATTAACATGGGTACCTAAGTGTTCCATCTCGCTGTCTAAAATCTCTAAGTATTCTTGATTTGTACTGGATGATTCTTTTTGAGGCTCTTGGACAACTGCCAACGTCTTTGTGGCTTCCTCTGTGGTTGGTGTTGCTTCAACGGTCTTTTCTGAAACAGTCTGCTGTTTTAATAAATCGAGACTCTTTTTTGCAAATGCTTTCTCTGACCATGAAATGAAGAAAATATAGGTAAATAAAGAGACACTTATAATTACGGATATCAGAAACATCTTTAAAGCTAGTTTACCAAATTTTTCAGAATTCATACGTTTCCAAGTTAACTTACCCTGCTGGCTCAATTTGTAGATTTTGTTTAAGAATGCGTACTGCTTTTGTTCTTTCTTTTTGTTCAATTTTTCCCCACGAGCCATCCTCAAAATCCCTCCATTCTAAGTTTTATTTTTTAAATTTGCGTAGATATTATACCACTATACTCTTTTTTCGTGAAGCCAACAAGAAATTTAAAATACTTATTGACTTTTTATTCCAAAGGGTGTATAATGAATCAACCGCTATAAATAGCGGTCAGAAATTGAGATTTTAGGAGGCGTTGTTACATGAAAGGTACAGTTAAGTGGTTTGATGCAAAGAAAGGCTATGGCTTTATTACGAAAGAAGATGGAGAAGACATCTTCGTTCATTATAGTGCTATTCAAGCTGAGGGTTACAAGACATTGAAGGAAGGCGACAAAGTAGAGTTTGATGTTCAAAACGGTCAGAAGGGTCCTCAAGCAGCTAATGTCAAGGTTATAAAGTAAACTTTCAGGATGAGAATAAGCCCCCTTATAAAGGGGGCTTCATTTTTTACTCGCTAGAGTCTGACTTTGCAGAACTCTTATTGTCAGTTACGTAAAATCCACTGCCCTTGAAGACTATGCCAACTCTGCCAATTGAGCGATTCATCAAATTTCCACACTTGCTACAACTTATCGATGGGTTATCGTTTAGGTTGTGAAGGTGAACTTCTTCGTTTCCACACTTTGAGCAAGTGTATCTGTACATTGGCATGTTTTTCACCTCCCAAAGAGTGTTTAGATTTATCTTTCTATTTAATTATTATACTACATACGGTTGTTATTTCAAGTAACTTCAAAATTTCTTGTAGGTTAATCTTTCTCAGCACTTTATAATGTTAATTTCATAACATGCTTGTTCGGTTTTTGCCATTAGATTTTGAAATATAGAGTGCATCATCAGCTCTTCTCAGAAAAGTCTCGATTGTATCATCCCCTCTTAGTTGCGTGACACCAAGACTTATCGTCGCTTTATATGGTAAATTTTGAAATTCTTCTTCTACCTTTCTGCGAATTCTCTCTGCAATTGAATATGCTGCATTAATATCGGCTTCTGGAAGTAATATCAGTATTTCCTCGCCTCCCATTCTAATTGGAAAGTCGCTCATCCTGATATTTCTTAATATTACTTCTCCTATTTTTTTAAGTACCTCGTCACCTATGGCATGACCAAACGTATCGTTGATCTTTTTGAAATTGTCGGCGTCTATAGCTATTGCGGACAAGGGTATTCGATCGACTTTGCTTGTTACGTATAATCTTTCAATCTGTGAATTAAAAACATATCTTGTTAAAAGACCGGTTAGGACATCTTTTTCAAGAAGTCTTCTAACTTCTTCATTAAGAGCTCTCAAACTTGCATTCTTGCTCTCAAGTTCTTTCAGGTAAACGTTTATTTGCTCTCTTTGTATAAGATATTGTTTTATAGCCCTTGCAAGTTCACCAACTTCGTCTGATTGATAAATATACTTCTCAACAGAATCAGGTGTGTTGTTTTTAATTGAGTACTCTATATCATGAAGAGGTAAAATAACTGACTTTGCAATTGAAGGTCCAAGTATGAGCATAAACACCAAGAATAGAGTCGAAAATGCCAAAGTCAGAAAAATTGCATTTATCAATACACTTCTAAAAACCAGCGACGTTTTTTCACATACAAGATAACCAATTACTTCACCTTTACTGTTTTTAAAAGCCTTTGAAAATGTGATAGTTTCGTTAAAGGTGTTTTTGGTTTTTCGATACTTGGTTTCAAAAGTTATTTTTGATGCAGTTTTCTTTTCGAGCTTTAATATCTCTTCTATGTCCAATAACCTTCCTACAACGAATATCCCAATTGGGTTACTTCTCTTAACATCCACTGTTCTTGCTATGGGGTATGCGTATATTTCTATAGGAAATGAAGAACCAGGCGGCATTTCAAAGAAATGTGATGCTTTGTTAATATCAATTTTCATATTCGCCAAGAAGAAATTTAAACTGTGATTCACAGAAGAAATAAATACAGGCTTTTCAAAGGAGTAAACGCCGACAAATTCTATTCCAAATTTTTGAAGATAGTTTATGTTCAGATATTTGTTTTCAAATTCTTTATTTTGACTTTGAACATAGTAGTACATATCATCCCAAAGTGAATAATCTTGTGCCAATGTTTTTATTGACTCAGAGTCAGATTCTACTATAGAACTCACAAGAGAAGAAAACAACTCACTCTCATTTTCTAAACTTTTCGATATGTTATTCATTACCAAAATTATAAAAATGAGTAGAATACCAAGGAATGTTAGGAATAAATACAAGAACAAACGCCTTATTCTAACTTTTAAGGATGGTTGTACATCTTGTTTTTTTAACATAAATGTTCCCCCAAAAACTATTTTTCTCGTTACCAACTAATTATATCATAATCTTGACAAAGGATGGTGGGTTGTTTTAAAATATATCAAGAATACTTAAGCAATGAGTTTTAATTAAAGTTGTTTAGCAAAAAGATTTTGGTATTTTTTCCAAAAAGTGGTTGACAAAAAATCGACGTATGATATAATAAACAACGGTCATCAGTGTAGTTCCGGCGTAGCTCAACCGGTAGAGCGGGTGGCTGTTAACCACTAGGCTGGGGGTTCGAGTCCCTCCGCCGGAGCCAAGTTAAAAAAGAGCGGTTTTAGCCGCTCTTTTTTTATTGCACTTTATCAACCGTAATCGAAAAATTTTGTTCGTGGTTTTAACTTCTTATATCATGCTACCTTCACTATACATTGATATGTCTTCACTTTTTAGCTTCTCGCTTAATTTTTTTAGATGATCTTTTTCCTCTTTTATTATTTCTTCTACTGGTTTTGGATCTGGAACAAGCATTTTGATTTCATTATAGTATATTATAGAGTCTTTTTCAACTTCAATTGCCTTCCTTAATGCTCCAAGCAGTGTTTCAGGTATGTCTTCTTTTTCCACCTCTGGAAAGATGAACGTCTTAGCGTAAGTTTCAGCGTAACCCATCACTTCTTCGTTTTGCCATGTTGCAAAATTGCTTTCGTTTTCGTACTTCTTCATAATTTCTTCAAAGCGTTTTGCATGATCTCTTTCTTGATTGGCAAGTTCTTGAAAAAGATTTTTTAATTCCCCAGAAACTTTTTCAGATAACTTCATATAGTAAGAATAGCCGGTTCCCTCTACCTTGATAGCTATCGCTAACAAATCTTTACCTGTCATCTAATATCCCTCCTTTTGAATATTTCAAATATGTTGTCACCGCATGGGTGCATTCTTATTATATCATACTCTTCACATACCTTTTCCAGTTTTTCATTTGCACATGTGGTTTGTCAGGAAAATCCTTCCATCTTCCACCCCATTCAAGACCAAGCTTTTCAGCGATCTTACCACATTTTTCCCACAGTTTGTCATCATTCCAAATAACTTTGCCGTTTACAATAGGGACAAAGTCAAACGCGAGTCCGTAACAATGTGGAGAATCTTTCGACAGAGTTACTATTTTATTTTCTTGAGCCGATATGGGTGTTAGACCAACCTTTTTTCTTGCGGTGTTTACTACCTCGACAGGAGCTCTTCCTTGCAAGAATAAAGCTTCCTGCTCTTCTTTTGTTCTCAATGTGTTGTAAATCTTGACTTTTATTCCATCTTCGCGACATCTTTCAACGAATTTATGAGCCAATTGCTTGAAATCACTTTGTAGTTTTTCCAAATTGTCTAACATTTTTTCACCCCAATAAGATATATCTACAGCTATGTGTGGTATAATTGGATTAAGTTTTTACAGAGTTTTGAGTGTCGAATTCATGTTCATATTTCTAATGAATGAGGAGGGGATGTAAGATGGAACATTATGGTTGGCTTAGTCTTCTGCCGCCTGTTTTGACGGTTGCTTTAGCTTTGATAACGAAAGAAGTTGTCTTTTCACTTTTTACTGGTGTCTTTGTTGGTTATCTTATTGTGAACAACTGGAATCCTCTCGCAGCCTTGATCAGTTCAACTGATGGCATTGCAAAGTCTTTGAACGATGGTTGGAACATAAGAATTGTGCTCTTCTGTGCTTTACTTGGTGCCTTTGTCGGACTAATGCAGGCAACAGGTGCGGCACATGCTTTTGGAAGGTGGATGGCTTCTAAGGTTAAGAGCAGGGTCGGAACTCTTATGATCACCTGGTTGTTTGGAATTTTTATATTCATCGATGATTATTTTAATTCGCTAACGATAGGTACGGTTATGAGACCTGTTACAGATGAGCAAAAGATTTCTCGAGCAAAACTTGCTTATATTCTAGATTCAACGGCTGCACCTGTTAGTGTTCTAGCTCCTATATCGAGTTGGGTTGTTACCATAATGAGTATTATTAAAGGTTCAGATGGTTTTTCAAAACTTGGTGTGAGTGAATTTACATTTTTTATAATGCTCATACCAATAAATTTGTATGCTATTTTGGCTATTTTAATGGTTTTACAGACAACACTTCGAAAAGACTTTGGGCCTATGGCGAGAAGTGAGAAGAGAGCAATAAAAGGCTTAGGTTTGTACGATGAAAGCTTTGGACAACCAACAGGAGAAATAAGGGAAGAGATTGTAGTAAAAGAGCGTGCTAAGGCAATTGATATGGTCTTACCTATATTGGTTCTCGTTGGATTAGCTGTGGTCTTTTTTCCTATTACAACTTATCTTGGAGCAATCGATGGTGAGAATATACATAACTTCAGAGAGGCTGTAAAGTCGATGAGTTTAAAAGATGCATTTAACAACACAGACGCTTCAAAAGCTTTATTTTATGCTTCAATATATACACTTGTATTCTCCTCAATTTATTTTATGTTAAGAGGGTTACTCACTATTCAAAAGGTAGGAGAAGCTATTATTAGTGGTATAAAATCGATGGTACCTGCACTTGTTATACTAACACTTGCTTGGACGATAGGTAGTGTTATAAAGTCATCTCCTGCAGACGGTGGACTTGGTCTTTCCAAATTTTTAGCCCACGTTGTCACAACTGGTAACTTCCCAATTTGGGCACTTCCTGTGGTTGTTTTTCTTATTGCTGCAGCAATCTCGTTCTCTACTGGTACAAGTTGGGGAACATTTTCAATAATGATACCTATTACTATGCCCATAGCAGTTGCACTTGCTGAAAAATCAGGAGCAGGTCTTATGAATACTGCTTTAGTTTCAATAGGTGCTGCGGTTGGTGGAGCCATATTCGGAGATCATTGTTCTCCAATTTCTGATACTACAATACTGTCTTCCACAGGTGCCGCTTGTCCACATCTTGAGCATGTTACGACGCAAATACCGTACGCAGTGTTTGTAATGATCGTTTCCGCAATAGGATATTTCATCGCAGGAATTTTTGATAATCCAATTGGGGGATTGGTATCTGCCGTAATTGTTTTCTTCGTAAGCTACGAAGTTGTTTCAAGGTTTTGGAAAGAACGAGAATCTGAATAACCAAAAATAAAAGAGCCCCTGAAGGGGCTCTTTTATTTTCACTTTATCTCAAGCCAGCAATCGTCCATTATCAATGGGTCTGTGGGATTGCCTCCACCCATTATGTAGGCTTTTGGTTCTTGTTGTAGTGGTCTAAATTTGCTTTCAATACCGTCGTAGTCCCAACTTGTGATGTATATCGTCCAACCAGCGAAATCGCTCGGATTACCGATCCAGTCACCTTTAATTATCATCTTCACCCATCCATCTTCTACAAAGATTTCTGGAGAACCAACTTGAATACCAAACTTATCCTTTCTTGCTCCTTGAGCGGTGTAAATGGCACTTGACCAACCTGTTGCAAATATTTCATAGTCCCAGTCCCAATCAGAAAACTCATAATTTTGTAATGGTAGGAATTTCACACCTACCTTTTTTGGATCGTCTATGAATATTTGATACGTAACATGATCGAATCCAAAAGGAGGTCCCCAACTTTTTGTAAGATCTCTCGGTTTGACAGAGATTATCAGAGTACTCCCTATACTTTCAACTTTGGCTTCAAGGATGTCCATCTGACGTTTAAATGTTACATCAGTTGGGTATAAATATGTACCAAAAGGACCAACATCGTCGTCCAATTCATCTTTTGTTTCAGCGAGTAGCTTCTTCTCGAGTTCTACGTAGAACAGGATTTCCTCGGTGTAAATTGTATCTTTAACATTTCTTCCCACTGCTCTAATAAGTAGCGTGTGTTCACCTGGATCAAGTTTGAACGGATCGATAACGAATGAGAACTTTCCATCTTTTGGTTCTATTTTCAATTCATTTTCAACTTTTCTGTCAATGTAAAGATATACTGTTCTTGCATTGGTTTCTCCTTTGACTTCATAAAGTTTTGTCACTTTCTCTCCGCTTTTTACTCCAATATTTACATATACGTTAGGTTTGTATACTTCTTCTTTTTGCTTTGATACCGCGAATATGGTAAGACTTCTTCCCGGGATTCTAAATGTTATGTATCCTTGTTCTTTTACAACTATTGGTGTACTTGTACCCCCTGTTGCGTTGTATATTGGTTCAAGTACTGTACCAGGATCATAATGAGATTTGAAATTCGTTATTCTCGGTTCATTTGACGTATTCAGCACCACAAAAAGTTCTTCTTGCTCCGATGTTAATGTGTAAACAAGAAGACCAGCACCACGTTTTTCAGAAAGCAAAACCTTAACTTCACCGTACCGAGTTGCTGGGTGCGATTTTCTAAATTCTATAGCTTCCTTTATGAATTTGTACATATCACTTTCAACATTGAAATGATCTTGACCCATAGAGCCCCAGCCATTTTTGAACATGGAAGCTCTTGTTTCTTCAAAGTATTGTTCTGTACCATAGTATATTACAGGGAGGCCAGGTAGAGTAAGTAACAAACCAAGCGCTTGTTTTGTTATATTCGGTGTCACACCTTTTCCGAATCGTTCCATATCGTGGTTGTCTATGAATGTTACAAGTAGTCCCTTCTTAAGGATGTTGTTTCTTAATTCAAGTCGGTAAGCAAGGTAATCTGTAGGCTGTCCACCTTTTATAACTCTTCTTATTTCCTCCATTAGTGTAAAATCAAGCATAGAGTTAAATCCATGTTCAAAATAAGATGAAATCTCATAGTCTGATGTGGATTCGTATGGCCTTGAAGAAAGCCAGGTTTCGCCGAACGCTATGAAGTCTTTTTTCAAACTGAAAACACCATCTGCTGATTTAAAGAAATCATCAAAAAATGTTTTTGGAACGTACATAGCAGTATCAACCCTGAAGCCATCCACTCCTACTTCTTTTATCCAATATGTATAAGATTCTTTAAGTGCCTTAACAACTTCAGGATTCTCGGTGTTCAGATCGTCTAATCCACTCATTTGGTAGTTCAACTTTTGGACAGGATCGTTGTAGTTACTTATATCTGGTGTCCAATGATAGATCGCTTTTTCTCTTTGTTGAGGATCGTTGTAGTTATTTAGGTTGAATGGATACTGTGTTGGCGCACTTGTTGGAATACTTCCAGTGTTTAATTCAAATTTTCCGTTTCTAAATCTGAAATAGTTTCCAACGTGATTTACTACTATATCTTGTATCAGATACATATTGTTTTTATGAAGAATGTCCGCAAGATTTTTATAATCTTGTAAATTTCCGAAATGCTCATCAACCTTTTTAAAATCACGAGCCCAATATCCATGATATCCACCGTAATTTACCCAGGGATCCCACCACTGGTTAGCTACTGGCGGTGTGATCCATATACCATCAACTCCCAAGCCTTTTATATAATTGATTTTGTCTATGATTCCTTTCAAATCACCACCACTGTACTTGGCCCCATCTCTCGGGTTGTATTCTACAGTTGCTTGGTTGTTGTTTGATGGATCTCCATCGTTGAATCGATCGATCATTATCATGTAAAGCACTCTATCTGCCCATGTGCCTTTTAAAAAGGTTGCTACATCTGCGAAAACAGTAAATGCCTGAACGATAACTATCAGGAAAACCAACAGTGTTTTACTACTGTGTCTATGCATCAAGGTATCCTCCCTTCGAATTAAGTGGATTCCAATTCTTTAGGAATCCAAATTTCAAACTACAATAATTATACCTCTAACATGTACCAATGTTACAAAGGTGTGGTATAATTTCCAAAGAAGGGGGCGGTATCAGTGATTGATGTACTGGTGGTCGACGACGAGAGGCATGTTAGAAATTTGCTTATAAAGATGATCTCTTCTGCATATGAATGTTCACCTATGGAAGCGGAAAGTGTAGAAGAAGCGTTACAACTTTGCGAGAAAAGAAGATTTGATATAATAACAACAGATATAAGATTTGGAGAAAATGACGAGCTTACAGGAATAGACTTTATTAAAAGATTAAGACTCCGGGGAATATTTACACCAGTACTTATTATCTCTGCGTATGCTACAGCCGAAAGTATTTCAGAGGTGTGCAGGTATGCGCCCGTTGATTATCTTGCAAAACCATTTACACAAGATGAGTTGAAAAGAAAGATAAAAGGATTGATTGATCTGAGAAAAGATAGCTTTGAAAAATACTTAAGAGAAGCGGAAGGGTTTATTCACTCTAATTTTCCAGGTGATCTTGACAAGGCTGAACAAATAGTAAGGAATATGTTTTCCATAATGCCTTCTTCGCCTGTCCCACATTATCTAATGGCAGAAATACTTGAAAAAAGAGGGAATAAGGAACTTGCTCAGCGTCATAGAGATGCTGGAATGGCTTTAGACGTTAACAAAAAAGGCTATAGAAGAGGTGAGGAATTTGAAATCGATTAACTATAAATTTTATGTCATAGTTATAGGATGTGGAAAAATAGGCTTAGAAGTTGCATTGAGACTGTCGCACATAGGATTCAATGTCACTATTATAGATAAAAACCCAGATTCACTTTCAAGATTACCAGAAGATTATGGAGGTTTCATAATAGTTGGTGATGCAACAGAACGTGAAACAATGGAAAGGGCAAAGGCGTCGAAAGCAGACATGCTAATCGCAACAACGGAGGATGATACAACAAATTATTTCGTGTGTCTTGTTGGAGCAAAGATTTACGGTATTCCAAGTATTATCTCGCTTGTAAACAATAGGGAAAATGTTCAACTTTTCGAAAGAAGTGGTATTAATATAATATCTCCAATAAATCTTGCGGTAGAGAATTTTGAAAGAACTATACTTGAAGGGCTAGAACATTCGCTTGACTATATGGTTGGTGATAAGAAATGAAAGTTGTTATAATTGGTGGTGAACGTGTTCCGTATTTTCTTGCCAAGAAACTTGTTGCGCAAGGATATATAGTGTATTTTGTGAATAAAAATAAGGAACTGTGCGAGGAATACTCAAGAACACTTGGTGCAGAGATAATAAACGGTGATGGAACTGATAAGTCTGTTTTGGATCAACTTCAAATAGAACCAGATGACATCATTGTATTACTGACCGAACGAGACAGAAAGAATTTCTTCATAGCAAGGCTGGTACAGGAATATTATAATGTAAAAAATGTTGTTACTTTATTGAACAACTCAGAAAACGAGGATTTATTTGAAAGATTCGGAATAAGGACACTTAAAGTTACGGATCTTATAATGAGTAATATTGAACCTCTGCTTTTCGAAAACGAAGTGATAACTGCTTTAGAAGATGAAGCTAATACAAAAGGTGCATCTATATTACGTATAGATGTGGATTGGGATTCTAAAATTGCTCGAAAGAATATTCGTGAGTTGAGTATTCCCGAAGGAATTATGGTTGTTGGAATAGTTAGAGGAGATAGGTTTGTTATTCCGCGTGGAGAAACGGTAATTGAACCTGGGGATAAATTGATAATTGTGTGCAACGATGATAAGAAAGAAGAAGCGATAGAAATGTTTAGTTTGTAACTCAATTAACGTTTGTGGGGTGAGAGAAAATTGTACAATAGATACATCAAGATTTTCAAAGCCTTTTCTATAATAATGATCCAGTATTCATTCATAGCTTTATTTCCTATAATTTTTTGTGTTTTCTACCCCGAGGAGCTGAAACACATATATGGGTTCATATTAACAGCAACAATTTCACTTTCCATATATTTAATTGGTTACTTAGTTAAAATAGAAGACGTGGGTACAATAAATTACAAAGATGGTGCCTTACTAACTATTTTTACGTGGATTATGGTTGCCCTGTTATCTGCAATACCACACATGGTCGAAGGACGTTTAAATTTTTCCCAAGCAGTCTTTGAATCAGTAAGTGGGCTAACAACGACTGGTCTAACGATGTACACTGATGTGACAAAAGTATCCAAATTAGTATTGTTTTGGCGTTCCTTAACTCAGTATATTGGTGGTGCTGGATTTGCACTTTTGATGCTTTCAATGGTTATAGGACCCAAGGGTGTTGGATTTTACAAAGCAGAGGGACGTGCCGACAATTTGGTACCAAATCTTAGACGTTCAACACAAATTATACTCCAGATTTATCTGGCTTACACTGCGTTTGGAACACTTGCTCTAACCTTAGCTGGTATGAATTGGTTTGAAGCACTTAATCACACAATGACCGCGCTTGCAACGGGGGGTTTTTCAACCAGAAATGGGAGTATAGGTGAATTTAACAGTCTTGCTATTGAGATAATAATCATTGTCCTTATGTACCTTGGAGCGACAGGCTTTGCAATTCATTATGCGTTTTGGAAAGGCAATTGGAAAAGTGTGCTCAAAAATGGTGAACCATGGTTAATGACATCCTCGATAGCGATTTTCAGCACTGTTGTGGCTTTTAATGGTGTGGGGAAGTATTTCAAAGATTTCCTAAGTGGGTTAAGGTATTCGCTTTTTCAAATAACATCAGCAATATCAGGTACAGGTTTTCAAACACTTCCGCTCAACGAAAAAAAGTGGCTGAGTTTTTCACCACTGATGCTTTCTTTAATAGTTTTGATGATTGCTGGTGGTCAAATGGATTCAACATCGGGCGGAGTGAAACAATTCCGTATATGGATAATACTCAACACACTCAGTGAATCTGTGAAAGGATTTTTGTTACCAAAAAGCAGAGTGAAAACTCATGTTTTGTACAAAGGTGAGCAACAGTTAGTACTTACCTCGGAGAATATAAAAGAAGCTTTACTTATTTTGTTTTTGTACATACTTTCGTTCATAATTGGTTCTTTCATTCTCACTTTGCATGGATACGATTTGCAAAGATCTATGTTTGAGTTTGCATCAGCGATGGATGGTGTTGGTTTGTCAAGTGGTGTTACGTCGCCTGATATGCCTTTAAGTGCTATGTGGACACTCACACTCGGAATGTTTACTGGACGTTTTGAATTTTTAATCATAATATACGCATTTTCAAGGGTTTTTGATGACCTCAGAAATAAACTCAAATCCTGGACTTTGAAGAAATCTAAAAGGTTGACCAGGGAGGAGCTGAATTAACTTGACAAATAGAACCATGATTTATATTTTGATTTTTGTGGTTGTATTTTTCTTGCTGGTAGATATAGTTACACTTATGACACGCAGACCAAACTTTGAAGTTGTTTTTTATGACTCAGACGTTTATGCAGGATATTCTGATATGGCGACCATAACTACAATAAGTGGTCTGAGGTTCAAAAACGAGAATAAGAAGAACGAATACATAAAGACTTACCAAGAAACATCAAAGCAAACTTTTGAGAGATACTTTTCTCAAATATCAAAAGAAATTGGAAGAAGTATATCGGTAGTTGACATCAGCTTTCGATGGAGAGAAAGAGAAGGAATTTTAGAGATAACAGAACAAGTTACTTTGAAAGGACTTGTTGAACAAAAGAATGGAATTTACACGATAAGTATGGGAAACATACAGATGAATCCAGTTAATAATTCTAATCTGAGATTTCGTATTCCTACTGATGCGGTTTTAGAACACATCGAACCAACACCAACTTCTCACAATAAAAATTTGGTAATCTGGTCAGGTAAAGACATTCAGTATTTTCCGAAAGTTAGTTATAAAAGGGGAGAAAGATAAATGAATATATTGCATTGGCTTGTCCTTTTCTCCACAATAGGTTCCTTAACGTTGTTATGGGCGCTCTACATATTACAAAATCTATCTCATAAAAACGAAAGAACACAGATTGATGAGGAAGAAGAACGACTTGTTGAGTTAATGGGAAAAGTTAGGGTGTTTGTTGACTCAAAAATTGAACAGTTAGATAAAAAAATGGAAGAAGTTAGAAAATTGATCAAAGAACTCAACGAACATTACATTGCCCTTTCGACGTTTGAAATTAAAAGTATAGAACAGAAAACTGAATCGAGTATCTTTACCCCTGTTAGCGGATCTTTTGACTTGAAAGAAAATAATACGAATGATTTTATGATTATAAATGAGAAGAATTCAACGGTCGATTCGACTTCTGATATGTCGAAAACCTACGAATCTAACGATGAAAATGGTATCGAAAAGAAGATATTCGAGATGTATGTTAATGGTATGGAACCGGTCGATATTGCGAAAACCTTGAAAATGGGCGTAGGAGAGGTACAACTAATAATCGATCTGATGAAAAGACAGCATTAAAAAGCCAAATTTTGATATTTGTTATCTTTGCAGGAGGTGTACACGTATGATAGGTGAACACCCTTACGTGAGATGGGCAATAGAGGTTATTGAAAACTACGTAAAGTTCCATAAAATATTAGAGCCGCATTCTGACCTTCCAAAGGAACTTTTTGAAAAAAGGGCAGGAGTATTTGTCACTTTACACAACATCGATGGGTCTTTGCGTGGCTGTATAGGAACGTTTTTGCCGGTGAGAGAAAATTTGGCTTACGAAATAAGAGACAACGCAATAGCAGCTGCAACACGAGATCCAAGATTTTCTCCTGTTCATCCCGAGGAATTACCAAACATTATTGTAAATGTTGACGTGTTAAGTCCTTACGAAGCGGTAAAAAGTATTGGCGAGCTTGATCCAAAAAAGTACGGTATTATCATCCAAAAAGGTTGGCGGAGGGGTTTATTGTTACCAGACATTGAAGGTGTTGATACTGTGGAAGAACAAATAAGAATAGCAAAGTTAAAAGCAGGGATATTTGATGACGAATTCGAAATTTTCAAGTTCACTGTTGAAAGGTACAGGTGATCAATGTGCAATTCCAAAGACGTGAAAAAGTCAAAAAATTTTCAGCTATTCAAATCAAAGATATCGTGCTTTTATCGTTTGGTTCATTCGGAGTAAGTTTTATGCTTTCAGTGTATTCACTTGCAGTTCCAAGGTTACTTGTTGAAAATCGTGTATCATCAACACTGTTGAACATATCTATCTTTTCAGAGCTGGTGATGTTTACCATACTTGGACCGTTTTTTGGGTATCTTTTCGATATAACACGCACGGCAATCGGAAGAAGAACTCCTTACATTCTCTCATTCGCGGTTACTACAGCTTTCTTAGTTGCTTTTATACAAAAAAATCCAGATGCCTCAACGAAAAATATTTTGAGTTTAGCTATTTTGTTTAATTTTTCCTTACTACTCTACTCTATTGCATTCTTTGGGTTGGTGAAAGATAAAATTACTTACCAAACTAAATTCTTGATACCATTTCACGTTTTTTTATGGGGATTCATAGGTGTTATCGTTAGCTATGTATATATGCTGAATTCTGAAGATGTGGTTCATGGTATACAGACACCTGTTTCCGGTTTTGTATTTTTGCTTTCTGCTCTTTGTGTTTCGTTTTTTATAATAGAAGATAGGAAATACAAAACAAAACTGTCTAAAACAGAATTAGGTGAATACAGGTTTAATCTTAAAAATTTATTTATGTTCAGTGATTTACAAAAGAAAGATTTAGTTAATATGATTATCTTTGGCATTATTTTCTCGCATGAAATATTTACAGTAGAATATCTAAGCTCTTATTCTTTCAAAAATACTGTGATCGCTCAACTTGTCTTTTCACTTGCAGTTGGTTTAGCATACTGTTTGTACATTTGTTCAAATAGAGTTAAAATTCTTTCCGAAAAGTCTTATCCAGTGCCGTTGTTTTTATCTGTTTTGTATTTCTTACAATCCTTTTTAAATATGGGAATGATTTTATTGTTCCAGTTTATCATTGGATTTTTATGGGGGATTACAATTCCAAAAACCTTAGAATTTATCGTTCCATCAAGAGCTGAAAGGCTGATTTTATACAGAGAATCCCTTGATGAGAAACTAAGTATGTTTGAAGAAAGGAAATTAAAATTTTTTCTTTTGGTGTTTATTATCATACTATCCCTTGGTATTTCGATAGACTTTGCTGGTTTGGAGAATGCGAATTTGGTTTATTCTGTATTTACATTTTCAATCTTGATTTTGGAACTTGGAAGAGTTGCTAGAAAGTAGAGGTGGAAAAGTTGATCAAATCTGGCGACAGGGTATTACTATATGGGGAAGATGGAAAAAAATTCATCGTAAAAATTGAGGAAGGTGAGAAAAAAGGGACGCATCTTGGTGTAATTGAGTTTGATTCGATAATTGGCAAGGAATTTGGAGATATTATAACAATAGGAAAGACAAAAAAGTCTTACTACATACTTAATCCAACGTACATAGATGAAATATTCTCAATGAAAAGAAAAACACAGATAATCTATCCAAAGGATTCAGGTTATATACTTTTAAAACTTGACATCAAGCCGGGTACGAAAGTTATAGATACGGGTGTTGGAAGTGGAGCAATGTGTGCTGCGATGGCAAGGTTAGTAGGTCCATCTGGTAAAGTATATGCCTATGAGAGAAGAGAAGAATTTTATAACCTTGCTGTTGAAAATTTGACAAAATGGGGACTTATTGAAAGTGTTGAAATTAAATTGAAAGATATATCCACAGGGTTCGATCATTCAAATGTAGATGCTGTATTACTTGATGTTCCCGATCCTGAAAATTACATACACATTTGTTGGGAAGCACTTGTTGGTGGTGGAAGGCTCGGAATAATATGCCCAACAACGAACCAGGTCTCGATGGTGCTCGAGAGATTGTATGAATTTCCATTTATAGATATTGAAGTTTGGGAATCTCTGATGAGGCAATATAAACCTTATCCTAATAGGTTAAGACCTGTAGACAGAATGGTAGCTCACACTACATTTCTTGTTTTTGCCAGAAAAGTGAACAAACTTATCAGTCAAAAAGTAGGTGAAATCACAAGTGATGAGATTAACACTCTTGGAGATGTTGAAACTCCAGAAAGTAGCGAAAATACTGAACAAAAAATCAAATAGAAGATCAAAATAAGTGGTTAGCTAATAAATAAGGTGAGGTGAAAGTATGAAAGATGTAGTTAAAGGTATTTTATCCTACATTTTCGTGGCTATTATTGTTGTAACCTCAAGTATGATTTTGTCGGGAGCAAGTGATACACAACTTCTGAATTATTTATCACCACTCTATGAAACATTGTACCGGATTAACGCTCATTATTATGAAATAAACAAAGTCAACTTTGACAAGTTGATAGATTCTGCAATAGACGGTATGGTCAAAGGACTCAACGATGATTTCAGTTATTATTATCCTGCTAGTCAGATGACTGAGCAACAGATAGAGATGGAAGGACAGTACGGAGGTTTGGGAATAGAGGTTACTTACGACAGTGACAATAAAGCTGTGAAAGTGATCAGTCCTATGTACGGTACACCAGCATGGCGTGCTGGATTGCAACCTGGTGACTTGATTATAGGTATAAACGATCAACCTGTTAGTGAAATGGAGTATATGGAAGCTGTTAACAAGATGAGAGGTAAACCAGGTACAGAAGTTAAACTTACTATAAAAAGAGGAAAAGATATCATAGAGGTAAAAATAATCAGAGAAATTATACAAATAATACCTGTCAAAACCGGCGTCACAAATTACAATGGTAGGAAAGTAGGATACATATTACTAACAAAATTCAATGAACCGGTGCCGGGTGAATTACAAAAGGCTTTGAAAAGACTTTACGATCAACAAATAGAAGCTCTCATCTTAGATCTGCGTAACAATCCTGGAGGATTACTCGACGTAGCAATCCAAGTAGCAAATTATTTCCTTGATGCTGGAAAGATAATAGTATCGGTAAAAGACAGAAATGGTAAAATCACTGATAGATACGTAAGTCAAGGAAACAACTATCCAAAGGTGCCAATAGCAGTTCTTGTTAACAATGGTTCTGCTTCAGCTTCGGAAATTGTGGCTGCTGCACTTAAGGACAATAATAGAGCGATTCTTGTTGGACAAAGGACCTTTGGTAAAGGTTCTGTTCAGAGGGGATTCCCATTGAGTAATGGTGGAACGGTATTTCTTACAATTGCTCACTATCTCACGCCGTTAGGTAAAGATATACACAAAGTAGGAATAGAGCCTAACATACCTGTTCAAGAATCTACGAATACGTCAAGGAAAGTAGAAGCTAAAGCTTACACTCTAACGGAAATGGAAGTAGACACAAACGATCCTGTAATCAAAGCTGCGCTCGAAAACATAACTAAGAACCAAAAGAAATAAAGATCTTATGAAGATTGAATTTTACGCTGTATTTTTCTTTTTGTTATCAATAATACTTTTAATACTTTTTTTGGTGCTCATCTCACAAAAAAGAGAAATAACACAGGAGGAGGTCTTACCTTCTCCCTTTCTTTCTGTTAGAAATCCTTATCAGCGCTTTATAAAACAAAAAGCTAACGAAATCAACAAGCAGTTATTTTTCTTAGAATATAACAAACGTATACCTACCAAAATCAAAAATATGAAAGAATTGGAAGATATTATCTTTCAGGTGCAAGATGTAAGGGCACGAAAGCAAGTAATAAAGAAAGTGTGGCGATATTGGTGGGGTATTGGAATTGAAGAAGTGACATTTAAAATAAAACACATAAGTTTTACATGGTATCCTTCCATTTATTATTCAAAGGATTCGCGTTTTACTTTTGGTGAAGCGCTATATTATGCTTTAAATGGACGAACTTTGTCATTTTCAACCATGAAGTCAGACGAGAATTTGATAAAACTCATTGCGGAAAAATATAAAGTGGAGATAATAAATGATAATAAATAAAGATAGATAGGTATAATTGTACTGGAGGGAGTGTCTTAGACTGAGTAAAAAAGCTTATCCAGAGATGATTAAGTCTGTTTTTGCGCTCTTATTTTTAGTGATACTTTACACATGGTCAGCCGCAAGATTACACCTTAATGTTTTTATGGTTGACAGTTTAATTTTCAATTTTTTCATACTGTACGTTCCGACGCTTGTATTTTTCTCAAGTATATTCTTAGAAGCTAAGGATGTTTTCAAAGAAGTTCAGAGGCTCATAGTATATTCTTTTGCACCTGCGATTGCATTTCGCATTGGTTGGCATGGTTATTCTTTTCACTACTCTTTCGTCG
Source organism: Fervidobacterium sp. (assembly GCA_026419195.1). NCBI lineage: Bacteria > Thermotogati > Thermotogota > Thermotogae > Thermotogales > Fervidobacteriaceae > Fervidobacterium > Fervidobacterium sp. The sequence goes on along the minus strand of JANZZV010000003.1, from coordinate 169,139 downwards.
TATGTTATATACTTTCGAATTTTATAAAACCACGTTTTTCAAAAAGATTTCCGATAATTATATTCAACGGCTTAATGTTGATAATATTTCTGATATGGAGGGTTGTCTAAATTGGAGAAATTTGCAAAGCTGTACGTAGAATTCATACTTAACAACTCAAAAACGGTCTTGATAGTTTTAATTATTCTGTCTGCTTGTTTGGGTTTGTACGCTGCCTTTGGATTAAAAATAAACGCTGACATAACAGGACTTGCACCCAAGGATGATCCTACATTTCGAGACATGGTTAAATACACTTCTGAAAAAGTTACGTCCAACACACTTGTCATAGCTGTAACTGGTGTAAAAAAGTATAATCCTGATATAATTGCTCAAGAGCTAAAGGATTTATTCGAAAGGAGTAAGTATATAAACCAAGCTGAACCTTTTGATAACCCAGAAACACTTGTTAAATATGGTATGTTATCTATAAGTGAAGGTTCAATATCTGATAGTGTGAAATATTACCAAAGTTTATTAAGTGTTGAGCCCAGAACATTAGTCGATTTTCGGTTTTGGAGAAACTTGGGCTCTAGTTTGTACGATTTGAATTTTTATCTCGATGAACTTGTGAAGAAAAGTGGAATTAAAAAATATTATCTTATCTCTCCTGACAACGATCTTATTGTAATGAATTTTTCGATTTCTCGTCCGATGTCAGATGTGAGTTTTGTTACGCAAGCTGTGGAATCTTTGAAAGTTACTTCGAAAAACTTTGAGAAAAAATACAACGTTGAAATAAAATTCACGGGTGGCGTCATGGGAACGTACGAAGCAAATATTCAGGCATCTAAGGATTTTACGATAACAAGTGTTATTTCGCTTGTTGGAATAGTGGTAATATTAATATTGGGATTCGGTAGTTGGTTGGAACTTGTTTTGTTGTTTACAGGACTAATAATGTCAATGGCAGTTAGTCTCGGGTTGATAGCATTAGTTCTCAAAGAGTTAAACATAGTTACAACGTTTGTTAACGCTATGTTACTTGGCCTTGGAATAGACTATGCAATGTACATAGTTACGAGAATACAAGAACGCTTTAACGTTGAAGGGGTTAGTAGAGAGAGTATAGTAAATGCTTTTATTGAAAACTTCCGTCCTTCTTTTATTTCTATGCTTACAACTGCTCTGGCATTTGCGACAATGTTGTTAAGTCCATCGAATGCCATTAAGCAAATGGGAGTATCTGTTTCCATTGGTATATTCATATACTTTACCATCTTTAACACATTTGTTCCTTTGGCACACGACAAGTTGCTAAATAGATTCAAGACCAGGCAACGAGAAACTTATGTGAGGTTTGTCGACATTGTAAGAAGAACTAAAGTTTTGTACACACTGACCATTTTGAGTGCCATTGTAATGGCGTTAATCGGTGTGTATTCAATAATAAACTTTTCTTACACTACCTCGAGCTTAATATCAATTGATTCCGAATCCACTGTAACTTCAGATCTTATATCTAAAAAATTTGGAGCTGTTGGAACAAGTGATATAGTCATAGCTGAGTCAAACACTCAGCGACTTGAAAAAACATTAAAAGAGCTCAAAGATAAGAAACTTATATCTGCAGATTTTTCCATACTATCGTTTATCCAAAATCCAGAAAAGATTGCAGAAGAAAGAACAAACATATATCTTCAAGTTTTACAACTCACACATGTACCGTTACTTGAGATAATATTTAAAAAGTATGGACTTTACGAAAGTTTTGTTTCAACAGTTGATGTTATAAAGAACATTTCTACAACCGAGGATTTATTCAAGTTAATGGAAAAGGATATACCAAGTTTATTCTACAGAGATATTAGTGGTAAGACTTATCTACTTGCTTATGTAACACCAGCAATAGACATATGGGCAGACAATAATGTTAAAAAATTTTTCGAATCACTGAGAGGATACAGAGTTTATGGTTACACAGCACTTTTCTATAATATAATTGAGGAATTGATAGCCTCTACTTTATGGGTTTTTGGACTTGTTTTTGTTGTCGAGTTTTTGGTTCTTTTCATAGATTTTAAAAGTTTTAAGAAAGCATGGTATATATTGTTATTAACCTCACTTAATACCTTAGCAGCTTTTGGAATTTCTTATCTTGTTGGGATAAAAACTACCTTTATAACATTCATTGTACTCCCTATATTCTTGGGAATAGGCGTGGACAGTTTAGTTGAGCTTGATCACAGCGTTAAGTTTGGAAGAGAAAGTATCATAAAAACTGAGAAGGCAGTTATAATGTCTATCTTAACAACTGTAACTTCCTTTGCAAGTTTCTTGGTAGCGCGTGGTAAATTGCTTAGAGAATTTGGCTTTGTAACATCGTCAGGGCTTTTGGGAACATTGTTTATTTCATTATTTTGGTATCTTAACACAGTTGATAAATATCCAAAACGCACGAAAAAAGGTGATAATCAATGAATATTTTAATGGTTTCAGACACTTATTTACCCCAAATAAACGGTGTAGCAACATCTATACATTTGTCGAAAAAGTACCTTGAGCTTAGGGGACACGAAGTTTACATAGTTGCACCTGTAGCGCCTGACGATGAGAAACATGTTCTTGTTGTACCTGGTGTTAAATTTCTATTGGAAAAGCAGCATAAAATTGTTTTTGCAAATCATCTAAAAATCATGGAATTCGCAAAAGAAAACAAAATTGAGATAATTCATAGTCATGATCCACTTGCCCTTGGTATAAGAGCTTTAAAGGTACAAAAAGAGTTAAAAATTCCTCATGTTCACACTTATCATACGCTGTTAACTGAATACCGGCACTATGTACCCCCACCATTTACTCCTGACAGAAAGACCGTTGAGGAGTTTTCACGTTGGTTTTGCAATAAAGTAAACTTTGTAATAGCACCTACAGAGGAGATCAAAACCGAGCTTTTGAGATACAACGTTCAAAGACCTATAGAAGTTATACCGACTGGAATCGACACCATAGAATTTTCAAAGCCACCCGAAGTAGATGTCAGGAAGATGTATAATATTCCAAAAGACGTTACGCTTCTCATGTATGCAGGGAGACTTGCAAAAGAAAAAAATTTAGAATTTTTGTTCAAAGTTGTCAAAAGAATTATGCATGAGAATGCGGGAATTTGGTTCTTAGTTGTTGGCGATGGACCACAGAGGAAGGAGCTTGAAGAATTTGTTCAAGAAAATAACATTATGAATAGGACGGTTTTTACAGGTTATGTGCCCCATAAAAAGATCAAAGATTATTATAAAGCATCTGATTTGTTTGTCTTTTCATCTTTGACAGAAACCCAAGGGCTTGTTGTTCTTGAGGCTTTAGCAAGTGGTACTCCCGTTGTTGCAATTGCGTATAAAGGTATTGCAAATGTGCTTGTCAACGGTGAAGGTGCTATAACTACAGGTATAGATGAGGACGAGTTTTACAATGCGATATTAAAGGCTATGGAAAATAAAGAAGAACTTAGTAAAAAAGGAACAGTCTACGTTGAAAAGAACTGGTCTATGAACAAGATGGTGGACAAACTCGAAGAAGTTTACAAAGCATCGTTAAATCAGGGTTATGTGGATTTCAAAATGCCTTCTATTATAAATACATCATTGCAAATCAAGATAAATGCATTGTTCAAAAGGTTAACAAACCTCTTTACAGAGTAATTTGAACAGATTCGCTCTTATTTTATTGTTCTTCTATCTCTTTTAGAAATTTTCGATAACTTTCGTATCTTGAACTTTTTATCTTGCCCTTTGACAATAATTCTTTTACATAACATCCTGGTTCATCTACGTGTAAACAGTCTGGGAAGTAACACATATCTGTTGGAAACTCTATGAAGAGCTCTCTTAATTTGTGTGGAGTAATGCCATCGATATCCAAGCTTGCAAATCCTGGAGTATCGACAACCCAACCTCCGAATGACAATTTAAGTAGTTCAGCGGCAGTTGTTGTGTGTTTCCCTCTACTTAGTTTCTCTGATATTTCACCGGTTCTTAATCTCAAATGACTTTCAATCGAATTTAGCAAGCTGCTTTTTCCAACTCCTGACATTCCCGCAAAGACCGACACTTTATTTTTCAAATATTCTTTCAATTCTTCCAAGCCTGCTTTTCTTAGAGCACTTGTTTTCACAACGGGATAAAGCGGACTGTATATGCTCTCAAAGTCCTTTACTTCCCTGTCACTTAACAAATCAATCTTATTCAATACTATAACTATCGGTAAGTTTTCATTCTCAACCAACAATATGAATCTGTCTACAATGTCGAGCGAGACTACTGGTTTATCGAGAGTTGTCACAATTACAACTTGATCAACGTTTGCAACACTTGGTTTTTTTAACTCTGTTTTTCTATTCAGTATATTTTCTACAACTCCTTCATTATTGATAACCTTATTGTACTCAACTAAATCACCTGTAATTGGTCTGATGCCTTGTTTCTTAAACTTTCCACGCAATTTGCATAGTATACGTTCCTGCGTGTCAACATCTTCAACCACTAAAAGGTGTGAATAAAATTTTACGACTATTCCAATATTTCTACCTTCCTTATTTCCCATTAAAACTGTCCTCCTTCAATTGATTGTTCAGGATTAGTAGGTTTGTTTTCTTCAAAAGAAGGCAATTCTGTTGGAGTACCTTTACTTTGGGATTCATCAAGTTTTGTTTTAGTATCGTTTGGTGTTATTTTTTGAATAGTGTTTAAATCAACAGAAGGAGGTACTACTTCAACAGGTCCACCGGGGTGATCAACTGTACTTGTTGTTTCTGAGGTGCTTAATTGCTCTTCGGAAATAGAATTATCTTTTTGAGATGATTCAGTGGTAGTTTTACCAGATGAAATATACAAGATTATATTCTGCGACGATGCTATCTCTTTTCCAGGTTCCGGCAAGGTAGAAAGAACAGTACCATATATTTCATTGGAATCAACTACTCTTATTGATGTACTGATATTGAGTTCTTTCATTATACGTTCAACTGTTTTATACCAGCTGTACTTAAAATCTGGTAATACGATCTTCACCATCTTTATATTTTCAGTGAATAGTTTAACTTCCCTACCCAGCTTAACGTTTCTACCAGGCAAAGGGTCCATTTTAATAACTTTACCACTTTCACCCAAAACCACAACTTTGAATCCCATTTTCTTGAGCTCTTGCTCTGCTTTCTTGGAATCCATGTTGATATAACTTGGTAAGATCGTGGAGACCTTCTTTGCCTGGACATACATAGATAGGTAAAAAAACAAAAGACCAGCTAGAATTCCTGTGATGATTGCAGTTAATATGATTATTATGTTTCCCAAGACTGATGATAGAAAACCACCAAAATGAAAATTCCTATTTTTTGAATTATCAACTTTTCTTCTTCTAACGATCACATAAACACCTCCATAGATAGTAAAGGGTGTAAATGTACTATTTGGCTTAATATCATGATTGTTTCGTCATGAACCTTTTCTTCTTCTCAACTGTCCACATGCAGCATCTATGTCTGTTCCTTTCTCTTTTCTGATTTCATTCTCTATATTATGTTTATCAAGTACTTCTTTGAACCTTTCTATTGCCCAATGTTGCGGTCTTTCAAGTCTTATATCACTTTGTAACGAAACAGGATTGACCGGTATGAGATTGACATAAGCACCAAGTCCTCTAAGTAATTCAGCAAGTTTCTCCGCATCGTCAACATAGTCATTGAATTCTTTTATCATTATGTACTCAAACGTAACCCTGTTTTTTGTAAGTTTTTGATACTCCTTTGCAGCATGTATTACTTCTTCAATTGAATATTTCTTGTTCATCGGAACTATGACGTCGCGCTTGTAATTTGTTGGAGCATGTAATGAGATAGCAAGCTTTACCTCGGGTAAGTCTTTTGCTAAATCGATAATCTTTTCAGGAATTCCAACGGTGGAAATTGATATCCTTCTCATACTGATATTTTTACCCTTCTTATGGTTCAAAATTCGTACACTTTTTACAACTTCAGCGTAATTCAACAATGGTTCTCCCATACCCATATAAACGATGTTACCTATGTTGACATGTCTGTGTGATTCCATTGCTATAACTTGCGAAACAATCTCGCCAGCAGTTAAGTTCCTTACATATCCGCTTTGACCAGTTGCACAGAAAGCACATTTCACCGGACAACCAACTTGTGTAGAAATACAAGCTGTTATTCTATCTGGATGAAAAAGCAGAACAGATTCGATAGTATTTCCGTCTTCGAGTTTCCAAAGAAACTTTGTAGTTTTGTCTATTTTTGATATTTGTATGTCCAAAAGCTCTGGAATAAAGATATAAAATCTCTCTGAAAGTATTTTTCTATTCTCCTTAGAAAGATTTGTCATTCCTTCAAAATCAAAAACCTTCTTTTTGTAGATCCAATCCCAAACTTGATCCACTCTGAATCGCTCAAGGTCAAGTTTTCCAAATTCTTCTATCAATTCTTCGTAATTGAAATCAAGTAGATTTTTTTTCACAGACAACACCTCACGATTGATTAGTTAGGATTTTCAAACTTATTTTATTTAACTAACTATTCGAGAATTTGTTAAATCAGATAAAACGAGCAACAACCATTATATTTATAATCTTTACTGACAGGTTTTACAATGTAATCAGTATACTTTGATACAGCCTCTTGCAAAGCTTTTCTGTATTCTCCCTTAGGTTGCATACAACCAAGAACGACGTTTTCGAAATTTTTGCTTGCATATTCAAAAATTTCAACCACCTGCTCAATAGGTGGTGGTGTGCAGTGTTCAAATTTCGTTCCAGGTGTTGGAATGAATACATTCAAGACAATCGATTTAAAGTGCTTTGAAAGCACTTCTAAAGCTACGTACTCGTGTGTTATTTTACCACACAAAATTCCAATTGTAACATGTGGTATTTTCTTTACATTCAGAGGTATCAATGAATCTAAAATTTGCGTTGTTTCTCTTCTAAGTCCATAAACTTCCTCAAGCACTTTCTCATCACCAAAAAAATCAAAACTCACAACATCGGCTACTTTTTCAATTTCAAACGGTGGCTTTTGAGGAAAACCAATGTGAAAGTTGTACTTTATATTATACTTTTCTTTTAATGATCTTAGCTTTTCCATATGAGGCTTAAATGGTATTTCGCCGCTGTAAGACATTCCACCACTTATTAGAAAAGAGGAGTATTTGTCAATGTATTTTTCAATGTTTTCTACATGTACCATATGTTTGAGATAATGAGCTTTACAGTGCGCACAATTAAGCGGGCAAGATCTGGTAACGGTCACGGGTAACGTATTTGCTGGGAAAATTCCTACTGGTTGTTTCACTTGCATGTTTAACATTCTTTTTTCCTCCAATTTACAGGAAAAGTTGTGACCCTTTCTTTTTCATCAAGTTGCATCCAGCCGTCGAGATCAAGTTCTATTAACCTATCAAGTGCACTTTCGTACTCTTCTTTTGTTATCTTTCTACCTATCAATTCGTCGTTCTTTGCAGAAAAATGTGGTATGTATTGCGACATGAGAGCGACAGGTATATTCTTATCGAGACCAGCGATGAACTCAAGTGCTTTGTCATGTCCACTAACGCCGTTAGGTAGCACAAGAATACGTATTATCAGTCCTTTCATATTCTTTTCGTTAAAAGGACCTACTTGATTGTACATTTCTAATATTGCTCTTTGTGCCACTGCCCAGTAATCTGGTACTTTTGAATACATCTTGCCATAATCATCATTTGTGTATCTTATATCTGCAAGGTATATATCAACGTAACCTTTCAAGCTTCTAATAATCTCAACACGTTCATAACTTGACGTATTATACACCACCGGTAAATTAAATCCACTATCTTTTACTATATCGAGTGCCTTGAGAATCCACGGTAAGTGAGGGGTAGGTGTTACTAGATCGAGAGTCTTCGCTCCTGCTTTTTGGATTTCCAAGAACGCATGAGCAAGCTCTTCAACGCTTAATTCAAATCCCACACCCCTTTGTGAAAAACCCATATTTTGACAATAAATACATTTCATTTGGCAACCAGAGAAGAAAACAGCACCGGCGCCCTTTTCGCCGGAAAGAGGAGGTTCTTCCCCTTTGTGTAGCACTACATTTGACAGCTTTGGAAAATAGCCAACACCACACATTCCAAGCTGAGTCCTTCTATCAGCATGGCACATACGCGGACAAAGCTCGCACTTATTTAACACTTCTAATCCTACTTTCATATAAGACCTCCTAAACCGTCATTTTTCTGTTCTCATTATAATTATAACATCAATTTCTCTTTCTTTAGTTTAACTGTTGTGTATATTCCTTTTCAGATTGCTAAATATATTTGTCGATGATAAATGTTGTGGTATAATCATAATTAGTAATGCGGGTGAATTAAATCACATCAGTTGGGGGTGTAGCGAATGGCTCTTTCAAAGAATCTTTCAGAACTTGTTAGGAGACTTACTATGGCAAAAAGCCCAAGTGGGCGTGAATCAGAGATTTCAAGTGTAATTATAGAAGAGCTACAAGGTTTTATCGATGGTTATAAAATAGACAAGATAGGCAATCTCATTGTTTGGAAAGAAGGTAATGGTGGTAAAAAGATACTCCTTGATGCACATATGGATGAGATAGGGGTTGTTGTGACAAACATAGATGATTGTGGTTTTCTGAAAATAGACAGAGTTGGTGGTGTTTCACCGTATACAATATATCAGAGTAGAATAAGATTTGGAGAAGTTGTTGGTGTTGTTGGGATTGAAGGAGAAAGTCTCGATGAAATTCAGTCGAATGTGCAAAAATTATCTTTTGAAAAGTTGTTTGTTGACATAGGTGCAAAATCAAAACAAGAAGCTCAAAAATACTGTCCTATTGGTACATTTGGCACCTTTGACAGTTACTTTTATGAACATAACGATTATATGATAAGCAAATCTATGGACGATAGAATCGGCTGCGCAGTTATCATAGAGGTTTTTAAAAAACTTAAAACTCCAAAGAATACTATCTATGGAGTCTTTGCTGTTCAAGAGGAAGTTGGTTTGATAGGCTCGCATGTTGCTGGTTATGACATAGAACCCGATGTTGCGATAGCGATCGATGTAACGGGTGTTGGTGACACACCCAAAGGATTAAAAAGGGTACCTATGGCATTGGGGAAAGGCGCATGTATAAAGGTTAAAGACATGGCTTCGATAAGTAATAGACGTATTGTTGACAAACTCAGAGAATTAGCCGAAAAGTACGGCATCCCATATCAAATGGAAGTACTAATATTTGGTGGGACGGATGCAGCTGGTTATCAAGCTACGAAAGCAGGTATACCCAGCGCAACTATCTCTATACCGACAAGATATATACACACACCAAGTGAGATGGTTTATAAACAAGATGTAGAAGCAACCATAGAACTTACACTGAAATACTGTGAAGAGGGGCTTGAATAGTAGTGAAAAGAAGAACACCAATTGGTTCAAGAAAATGGAAAGGTGTCACTGATTTCGACTTAAAAGTACTATCTACACTCATTATAATCTTGAGCTTATCAACAATAACACTTGTTATTTATGCTTTTTATTTGAGGTACCAAAAATCGCAAGTCAATGTAGTAATTCGCGAAATAACACCACAAGAGAATGTCGTAACTCAGAAAGTAACTAAAAGCGCAACAGAAACGCTTGTTATAATGCAACAAATTAACCAAGAACTGCCAGAACAATCTAGCGAAACACCTACAAAAATATCCAGAACCTCAACACAAACAGAACAAGGAAATGTTACGACATCACAAGAAAAGATTACTCAAACATCGAAGATATTACTCCAGCCGAATAAAGAACAGCAAAATGCATCTGGTGGTGCAACAACCACGAATCTAGTACCATCTAAAACAGAGGATTTGAAAACAGAAGAATCGCAAAATAAACTGCAGATCGAAGAAATTGAAGAAAACAAATACCTCAAAGACCTCACGAAATTTGATTACAACTTATTGGTTTCGAGAATGGCGGAAAATCTTCCTTCTAGCGCTTTAAATTCAATCTATTTATACACAGTGGATGGGGAAAACGCACTGAAAATTGCTAAATCAACGCAAAATTATGTGATAGATCAAGCAAGTACCTCTAAATATATTGTCTTAACATTGTCTAACATCGCTCCAGAGTTGAATCCATCCAAAAGTGTTTATACTATCATGACTGAGCCGGTGAAGGAGTCAAAAGAAGCGTTTAAATCTGTTGTGAATTTTCGAACACTTGGCATAAGTTCCTTCAGCATCTCTACATCAAAAGGTTACATTATCTGTTTGGGATTGTTTGTATCCGAGTCAAAGGCTAAGAATTTTTACTATTCACAGGATTGGGTGGAACTTTCAAAATACGGTTATGTGAAAGGGGCAAAGGTTTCTAAGATCGGCAATTAAGTATCCTATAATTTTGAGGTGTTTTTTGTGGTAAGGATAGGAGAGTTGATTAGGGAAGTTTATGAAAAGTTGAGAAACGAACGGATTTTCTTTCTTATCTTTGCCTTACTCATTGTATTTTCCGGTGTACTATTCATACCAAAAAATCATGAGGCATATATGAATGATACTCAAAGCATAAATCAACCAGAGATGGTTCAAAAAAGAAATTACGGCTCACCGATAATTGATATAAATACAGCAAGTGCGGAAGAATTGCAAACACTTCCAGGAATCGGTCCTTCAAAGGCAAGAGCGATATTAGAATACAGAAGCAAAAGTCCATTTCTAAAAACTGAGGATATAACAAATGTACCGGGCATAGGACCTAAAACTTACGAAAAAATAAAAGATAGGATCACAGTAGGGAATGTAAAAAGTACTGAAAATAAAGCTGACAAAGCTTTATCAACAATCACCAAAACTGAAGCTAATCAAAGTACGGGAAAATATGTAACCGGAGGTGTTGATACTGATAAAATTAGCAGCGGAAAAATAGATATAAACACAGCTGATATAGATGAACTACAAAAATTACCTGGGATTGGTCCAACAAAAGCCCGGGCAATTTTAGATTACAGAAAGAATATCGGAAAATTCAAAAGTGTTGAAGAAATAAAAAACGTAAAAGGAATAGGTGAAAAAACTTATGAGAAATTAAAAGATCTCATCGAAGTAAAATAGCTATCCGAAATAAATTTTGCGAATTTCCTCGTAAATGTCAAAGAACATCTTAGAGACTTTCGGATCAAATTTTGTATTTGTGTTTTCTTTTATGAACTTCAATACTTCATCTTCCTTCCAAGCAGGGCGATAAATTCTGTCAGAAAGCAAGGCATCAAACACATCAAGCAGACTAACGATCCGAGCTTCAAATGGGATTTCTTCACCTCTTAAGCCATTTGGATAACCTGTACCGTCCCAATTTTCGTGATGGTTTAGTGCAACGGAACTTGCCAATTGAAAAATCGGGTGTTCAACTGCCGATAATATTTTGTAACCTATAATTGTATGTAGTTTCATAACTTTGAATTCCTCTTCAGACAACCGTGCAGGTTTGTTTAGGATACTATCTGGAATACCTATCTTCCCAACATCGTGAAGCATTGCTGCAATCTCAAGCATGTCTGTAAAGTTTTCACCGTATCCGAACGAACTTGCTAATAACTTTGCTAACTTGCCTATCCTTCTTACGTGTTCACCTGTTTCAAATGACCTTGTCTCAGTAACTTCTGAAATCACGTAAACTATCTTGTAAAGTGTTTCGACCAAATCTTTTGTCAACAAATGATTTTCCATTGACAACGCAAATCTTTCGAAAAAATTTTGAAGCAATGTTTTGTAAAATTCATCAAAAGGCTTTGAAAATTCTATCTTCACTTTTGCATGTTCATTAATTTTACTTCTAAATGTCATATTTACGGTTGTTTCATCAAGCCAAGTAAAATGACTATCCAAGTTTTCATTTATGTCTTTGTTCGAGAGGATATCATGCGTAATAGAAAAATTATTATTTAATAGTAGTGAGACATTGTCGGCTACCTCTGTTATTAAATCTATGTATTCTGCCTCGCTCAATTTCCTGGACAATATAGTTGTGTAAAAATTTAATCTTTCCAAAAGTCTCTTTTGAGTATCAAGCGCAACAATATACTTGTACTCGCGTAATTTTGCAACTATCAAAGTGAACAGACCATTGCTTGATAGCTCAGATTTTTCGCGGTAATCGTTTATATCGTATTTAAGTATTATATCCCTTGGAGGTGCATAACCAGGTTGTCCTGTTCTTATTACAAGACGAATTTGAGTGTTTGAAAGTTCGTCTCTTATGAATTGTACAAGCTTTAATCCGGAATCACTACTTTCCATAACTACGTCTATTATTGCAACAGCGATATCCGAAACATTTTTAAGTATTTCGACGGCTTCTGATGAGGAATAAGCGCTATAAATTCTTACAGGCCTTCCTTCGAAGATTATATCTTTTGCTATAACAGATGTAATTGCATGTATATCAGGTTCATCATCGACAATAAGCACCTTCCAAGGTTCACCAAATGATTTGACACTTTGTGACTTTTTCAAGAAGTCTGGTGTCAAGTCATCACCACCTCACATGTTGTTGTTACATGTTGTTGTTAGAATTTTTTCGGTTTATTTACTAAGATTATTTTCCTGAGACATAGGAACGATGATTTTAAAAGTTGTCCCTACCCCCTCTTGACTTTCTAAATTTATTTCACCTTTAAGCAATTCTGTAACAAGTTGGTAAACTATGCTCAACCCTATACCCGTACCTGCAGTTGTATCAGTTGTGTAAAACGGTTCAAACGCTCTTCTTTTTGTTTCCTCGCTCATACCTTTACCGTTATCTGAAAATATCATCATCAGTTTATCATCATAATTCGTAAATTTTATGTTTATCTCTCCTGGATTATCGTAATCAAATGCATGAATTATTGAATTGTCGATTAAATTCATTAATATCTGCGCCCACGCACCAGGTATGGTGCGAACGGTAAGATTATCGGGAATGTCGGTATGAACAGTGACCTTAGTTTTTCTCAACCTTGGATGGAGAGCGTTCAAAACATCATTAACGACATCCTTCATACTTACAGTAGCATAAGTTTGAGTTATTTCATTGACGGCCACCCTTTTTAGGCTTTGAACAAGCTCTCGAATCCTTTGAGCGTTTCTTAACATGATACTTACGAGTTCGTCGCTAACAGTTAAAAAGTCTCTTAACTGTTCTTCTGTAAGTTCTTCCCTGTCTAAGCTTGAGATAATATTGTTCATTCGATTTTTTAAATCGGTTAATGAGGAGTATATAATTCCAGTCGGTGTATTGACGTCATGTGCAATATTGACCATTAACTTTCCAAGTACGGCCATCTTTTCTGAATTTATTACCCTTTGTTGAGTTTCTTCTAATTCTGATAATGTGATTTCCAGTTCGTTGTTTGCATCGTTGAGTTGAGCTACCAGTTCTTTTAACCTCACATTTTTTTCTAAATTTTTAAGTGCCATGTATATAGCAAAATAAAGTGTAACAAATACTAAAGCAAAAACAAAAAGTGACTTGACAGGTTCGTAGTATGTATACCCAAAGATAACTTTACCAACAAAAAAGCTCTTATAGTACATACGCGATTCGTAATATTTATTTCTCAATCCAAAGATAGAATGTAAGATTGTGGGATTATTCTCTTCGATTACGCTGCCCAAGATTTCACCTTTATCATCGTACACAATTATAGACACTATGTCCTTTTTCTTAATCATAGTTTTTAAAATAGTATCTACTAAGTTTTTGTTCAATGTCCAAGCAGGATAAACCAAAGATTCATTGAAGCTTAAAAAGACGTTTTCAAGCCCATGAAACCATGAATCAATATAGTTAAATGCAAATATAATAAAAATAATCGCCAAAGCTATACCTATAAAAATATTTATAAGCAAGAATTTATCAGATCTATTTTTCTCTCTTTCTTCATTTTTTTCCATCTCATCACCTCGACAAGAATTTATAGAACTGGTGAACAATCAATTTACCAGAGGTCCTCATACTTTAAACCATAACGGCTAAGTATTTGTTTGTACACATCTGTTTTTTTAAATTTCTTAAGTTCTTGAGAGAATATGTTCACCAAATGATTACCATGAAAGTTCTTTGAAAATGCGATATAGTATATCATTTTTCCAGAGAAATTTTTAGAATAGACAACTTCTTTTTCCATTCCCAAATCTTTAATTAACGACTTACCAACCGCTAAGTTACAAACAAACAGATCCAACCTACCTTTCTTAAGTAATCTAAAACCTGTTACGTCGTCGTCTACAGGCTCCTTAACAAATGGTGCATTCCAAAACCAGTCCCCATAAGCATATCCACGTGTGTATCCACATACTGTATCTTTTGGTATTGTCTCAAGTGCTTCAAAAGGTATATTTCTATCCTTAAGTTTAAATAGAACATCGATCCCTGTACTTAAAGGTTCGTCAGGAAATAAAAGGTACTCTTTCCTCTCATCGCTGATCCTCAAACTCATTATACCATCGTATGCACGAATTTTCATTACTTCAAGACATCTTTCCCATGGCAAGGTTTTAAAGGTTACTTTGAAACCAAGATTCTTGAAAACTTGACTGACTGTCTCTACGTCGAATCCTTTCCATTTTCCCTCTTTTTCATCATACCACTCATACGGTTTCCAATCTACAAATAAAATTTCAACATTGTTTCCAGGTAAAACAAATTGATCCAACTTGTATTTTCTTATCAGATTTTCAATCGTACCATTTTCGTTCAATTTTTTAACAGCATTGTAGATTTTTTCCACGACCGATTTACTAAGATTCTTATTAACCGCAACGTAATGGTAAAACTTCTCGCCAATAGTTTCTACGCCTGAATATTTTCCTGGATGCAACAAGCTGAAATAACCATGTGATAATGTAGACCAGAAGATAACGTCTATAATCCCTTTTTCAAGAGCTAATATGAGCTCTTCTGAATTCTTAAATTCAACAACTTGACTACCACGGAAAACAAGAGATAACTTCCTTGACGGAAGACTACCAGCAATAACACCTATTTTAACAACTTGAGCCTTTTTTATCTTGTCTTCAAATTCTTTTTTTGTTGTGAAAAATTCTCTAATACTGTATAAGGGAAACTTAATGTACTCTACTTTTCCCTCCTTATCTTCAAGATAACCAACACCTACGATTATTTGAATTTCATTTTGTTCAAGTTTATCAAACACCTGCTTAACTGCCATTAAATTTTTCGATTTGTATTTGATACTTACATTACTTGAACTGAGCTCTTTGTTTAGCTCTTGTATTATATCATTACAAAATCCATATATTTCTCCATCCTTGATAAAGTATTTCGGAGCTACGTTGTGCCCATAGGTGTATAAAATCACACCAAATTCTGTATTAACTATCAGTGTACAAACTAAGGTAATTATAAGCAAAGAAATTTTTTGCATTACCACACCTTCTTTTTCTGGAATATGATATACTTAATGAAAGTTTTTATAGTGCTCCACCAATTTCTTGATCAATTTATAAGCCCATCCAACTATTAATGACAAAACAACACCAAAGAAAGCACCGTAAATGTCTATCATAACATCATTTAAGGAAGAACCCCTGTTGTAAAAAAGCTGGTTATATTCGTCAAAGACTGCTAAAATGCCAGGCAGAGAAACTCCAAGTAACGATGCTATAGCTACATCTCTCTTCCAGACATAAAATAACAAAAAAGATAGAATACCGAAAATGAAATAGAGACCAAAATGCGCAGTCTTTCTTATAAGCATTTCTGCGGGTACATATTGGGTTTTAAACCACCACATTTTGATTTTTGTCTCTAATCTTTGGAATGCTTGTGTTCTTGAAAAATCTATCATATTATCCAATTTTTTCAAAACTCGGTATACAAAGTGTGATTGCATAGAAGAAACTTCTGGAGGTTTCGATGAAAAATAGAAGATTAAAAAAGTCCAGAGCATAAAAATTGTTGTCAATATCAAAAACAAACTGAATTTATTTGGATTTCTGGTAAAGTACTTATATTTCATTCATACCTCCACCTTACAATTTTTTCTTCAGCACCTGCATGTTTATACACTTTTAGCCAACTTTATCAAACGAGTATACCATAGTTATGTTAATTATTAATTTGCTTACAACACATGCTTGTGATTTGTGAATGCTCTTTTCAAATTTTTAGACTTTATAATATCTTAAATTGTTCTCTTATGCATCAAATTATCAATACAATAATTCATGAGTTAGGATAAGCCCAGTCATCTTGTGAAGTTGCACACAATGTCAAATTCTTCAGTATCTAATAGTATTATAACACTCATTAGTTCTAAGGTGAAATTCGTGGAAGCTGAAATGAATAATAAAAGGGGCAATGAGCCCCTGTGATATTTCTTTAATTTATTTGTCTTATTTTAAAATCTTACGCATTCCCTGCTATATCTATCTCACTAATCAAAACAGAAGGTACAACGATACCGCCGTTTCCAATAGATGCTATTAGATCTGTCCCAACATCTTCAACTTTTTGCAACAGTTCTAAGAAATTTCCGGAAATAGTTATTTGTTCGATACCTGTAGTTATTTTACCATTTTCAACCCTAAAACCTTTTGCTCCGAGTGAGAAGTTTCCTGATATAGGATTTGCTCCGGAATGCATTCCTTCGACTTCTATAATTATTACTCCGTCATTGAGCGCTTGAACAAGTTGATCGAAAGTTTTCTCACCGGGCTGAACCAGCAAGTTGATAGGTGCAATACTCGCACCTTGTGCGTTTCCAGTTGGTTCAACACCATCCTTTTTTGCAGTTTTTAAATTATGTAAGTAAGTCTTAAGTACACCATTTTCTACGATAAATTTTTCTCTCGTTGGAACTCCTTGTGTATCGAATGGGGAGGCTATTATACTCAATGGATGGCATGGAACATCTTTGATACTTAACTTCTCAGCCGCAATTTTTTCTCCAAGTTTACCTTTGAGAGGTGATAAATTCTTGTGCACATTATCCGCGTTGATCATATGAATAAATAATCCCAGAATATCTGCAAAAACATTATTCCTTAAAATAATTCTATATTTGCCACTCTTCACTGATCTTGAACCAATCAAAGCAATTGCTTCATCTCGAGCCCGTATACCAACAAAAGATGGATCAATTTGTTCGGGTTTTTTTCCAACAATAAATTCGAAAGCAGATCTTGGAGAAGTATCTTTTGCAACTGCCATTGAGTACATGAATCCACCACCGCTGGTAAATGCAACGTCAAGTCCAAGTGTATTAACGATCCTTGATTCAACCATTTGATCGCCGTATACTGCAATATCACTTAGGATGAGTTCACTTTCTCGTATTTTCTTATGTGCGCTTTCTACGTATGACAACCTTTGACTCACTGAAAGATTTTCAAATTCCATATTGTATGGCTGTATGTTCGGATAATTTCCCTTTCCATCGTAAAAGTATTCAGTGTCCTCACTATCGATTATAGAAATGTTTTCATATGCATCCTCAAAGACTCTTTCGGCTGCATCTAATGTTTCTGTATACGAGCTACCCAACTTTCCGTCCTTCAAAACAGAGACGGTTATCTTGAATTTTCCTGCGTCAGTATATTGATCCATAGTACCGTTTTGGTATCGAACTTGAAAATTTCGATTTTTTGAATAGCTTATCTGTACCTCAACGTTCTTTTCCTTCGCAAGTGCAAATATTTTGTCTTTGAAAATTTCGAAATTCGTTGTTTTCATTTATTTCGCCCCCCAACAATTATTTCTTTAACCTTTATGGTTGGTTGTCCAACATCAGCAGGTATGCTGCCGCTGTATGATCCACACATACCTTGACCTCTTGCTACGTCGTTTCCTACCATTTCTATTTTTTGAATAATTTCATAACCTTTTCCAATGAGTGTTGCACCTTTCACCGGTCTGGTAATTTTACCATTTTCTATCAAATAACCTTCATTTACAGCAAAATTGAATTCACCTGTTGCTGGATTGACGGAACCTCCTCCCATCGTTTTGGCATACAGTCCATATTCAACAGATGCAATTATCTCTTCTGGATGATAATCACCGGGCAGTATAAACGTATTACTCATTCTTGATGTAGGTGCAAATGTATAATCTTGCCTTCTTCCACTACCAGTAGAAGGCATTCCCATTCGTCTTGAGCCAAGTTTATCTATCAAATAGCTTTTTAAAACACCTTTTTCTATCAACAAGTTTCTCTGAGTTGGTGTACCTTCATCGTCTACATTCGCACTTCCCCAAGCATTTGGTATGGTGGCATCGTCAACTGCACTGACACATTCTGCAGCAATCTTTTGTCCAAGCTTCCCAGCAAAAACAGACATTCCACGTGCAACAGAAGAAGCTTCAAGGGCGTGTCCCACAGCTTCATGGAATATAACTCCACCAAATTCGTTAGAGATAACAACTGTCATTTTTCCAGCCGGTGCTGGCTGAGCATCAACCATCCTCACCGCTATGCGTGCAGCTCTTACACCTGCTTGTTCTACATCTATTCGTTCCAAAAATTCTGGTCCCATACCAGCCCCTGGTCCATAAAATCCTGATTCCATTTGACCATCCTTCATAGCAACTGCATTTATCATCAACCTTGTCCTAACGCGATTATCCGTTACGTGAACACCTTCTGAATTTGCTATAAGAACATACTGATCGTAATCCCAGTAATTTACAACTACTTGAGTAATCAATGCGGAATAATTTTTTGCTGCTTCATACGCTTTTTTCATATACCCAACTTTGGTCTGCTTTCTAACTTGCTCTGGTTTTAACAAGACAATGTGTTTATTTTCAATCTCTTTCTTTCTTAAATCAAAAAATACTTCCGGGACCTTTATTTCGCCAAGCGCTTCACCAACACGCTTTGCAACCAAGAGTACATTTTCTTTTGACAAATCGTTCGTATATCCATAAATTGCTTTATCTCCGAGAAATCCTCTTATCCCAATTCCAAACATTCTTCCAGTTTGTGCTAACTCAATCTTGCCATTTTTTAGACTAAAATTCGTTGAATATCTGTCTTCTACAAAAACTTCTGCAAAATCACCACCGTATTTCAGCACAGTATATAAAATCTCTTCAACAAAGCTCTTATCAAACATATCGAGCACGCAAAATCCCTCCTTATAATCACATGAACCATAAGTTTAAACCATACCTCAATTACTTAAGTCATCACTTAAACATGGAACACAAACAATGAATAAGTAAGTATTGTTCGTAGTGCTAACATTTTCTATATTATACAATAATTGCCATAAACAAGTCAAGTTTGCTCATTTTTTTCGAACTTATCAAATTCTTTCAAAATAACTATCAAGTTGAGAAAAGGGGATTTTCATCATAATTGGTCTTCCATGTGGACATGTAAGCAAATTTTTGTTTCTTATTTCTTGAATGAGTTGTTTTATCTCATTTTGAGAAATCTTATCACCAGTTTTTACGGCAGCCTTACAGGCTTTCGAGGCAAGTACATAAGTTAATCCCTTTGGTTTTTCAAAAGGAATCCTGTATTCTTCTAAAACTTCAAGGAAAACTTCAGCTGCATCTGTTACTTTCAAAATAGAAGGAATTTGACGTATTTCAACTTCGCCACTCCCATCTTCGAATGTTTTAATACCGAACAAAAAACCAAACTCTTCAAGTTCCTTTGAAAGTTCTTGCGCAAGTTGTAGTAAACTCTTACTAAGTCTCAAATTTATACTTAAAAGTAATTGAACAGCGTCAAAATTTCTTTCTTTGAGTTTTTCGTATATTATCCGTTCATGCGCTGCATGAAAATCCAAAATAGTTATACCATCATTTTCCTCGAAAAGTATGTATCGGTTCTTAAGTGTTATAAACTCTCTGGGTAAAGTATCCGATTCTTGGAAAAAGACAGGTTGGATCAGACTTTTAGTTTCCGAAATTTTAAATGAGTTTTCACTGCTAATTTTGTTTGGGTTGTTTTTAAAATCTGCACTGTATTCAGTTTCGAATGAATTATACGTTTTTCTCACATTTGCAACATTTTCACTTTCTGTAGATCTTATAGACTCGGAAAAGCTGCCTTTGTCTAGTTTCTCGATAAACATTGTATAGCTAGAAAACTTTCTTATGTTTTCACGCACAGTTCTTGCCAATTCATTGTAAACGATCTGTGGATCAGAAAATTTCACTTGCAACTTTTGTGGGTGTATGTTAACGTCTATCTTATCTGGTGGTACATCCAAAAAGACGACTGCGTATGGATGTTCACCTTGGGCAATTGATTCTCCATATCCTCTTTCAAGTGATAAATGTAATAAATTGTCCATAACAAAACGCTTATTGACAAAAAATAATTGACCAGTTCTATTTTTTCTTGTAAATTGCGGTGAAGAAATAATACCTGAGATCAGCACATCCTGAGTAAAATCTTGTTGAATTGATCTAAATTCCCTTACTTCTGGAAATATCAGCAAAAATCTTTCGGATAAGTTGCTTTGGTTTGTGCTATATACAACTTCGTCGTTTATTTTCAACAAAAATTTCACATCTGGTCTTATCAACATGAATTTTTCAAACACTTCTGTTACCATCCTTGCCTCTATCTTCTCTGAGGATAAAAATTTCCTGCGAGCAGGAATATTAAAAAATAAATCGTAAACTTCAACTGTTGTACCTCTTTCACGATGAGTCTCCGTTAACTTAACAATCTTTCCTGCTACAGCTTCCAATCTGTGTGCACTTAAACCATCTGATGTCGTAATTACGGTTCTGGAGACTTCGACAATAGAAGCCAAGGCCTCTCCTCTGAATCCGTAAGAATAAAGACTATAAATATCCTCTATTGAGGATATCTTACTCGTTGTGTAACGTTCTATTGCCAAGATCAAATCTTCCTTCGACATGCCAATCCCGTTATCCGAGACCTTTATATAAGATTTTCCACCATTTCTTATCTGTACCTCTATACTTGTAGCTGTTGCATCAAGGCTGTTTTCCACAAGCTCCTTAACAACGGAAGAAGGATTAACCACAACTTCACCAGCGGCTATTTTGGAAATAATATCACTATTCAATCTTCTGATGCGTTCTGACGTATGCATACCTCCCTTTTTTCAAAAATTAAATTGAAAGCCCCACGAAGGGGCTTTCAGTTGTACAAAAATTATACCATAGATAAATGTTTTTAAAGAGCGAAAAGATTACAATCCGCCAGCCAGTCTAAGAGATACACCTATACCTGGGGTCGTTGAACCCATTAAGTTTAAATCATTCGTTGTTGCCGTCAACTGTAAATCACCATTCAACAGACCAACATTGAATCCTACTCCGATTGTATGTGAATAGAAAGTTGGGAACATTCCTAGGGCATAGTAAGCTTTTAGGATTGACAGATTCAATCCAGCGTAAATCTTTGCAGCCCAATCTCCGTTAAGTGCGTATACTCCTGAAATTCCCCACATTATGAACCCATCGTTTTTGTAGTATGCTGTAATTTTTACATTGTCCATTATCTCGATAGGATTAAGTAGTTTAAAGAAAATGGGTTGAGATACTGTGTATGTTGCATCAAAAGTTATATCTGTTGCCTCTGCTTGATACTTAGCATAAGCGTTCATTGCAAATTCCAAACCGTAATTTACTTTTGCAGGTTTAACTGTTATATCTTTTATAGCAAATCCAAAATTTCGATTACCGTATCCGAATCCAAGGTTAATTCCTGCATCTTTTTCAATTAACTTCTGAACCTGCTCAAGCAGTTTCTCCGGATCTTGCAAATTGTTACCAAAATTTTGAATATCGATTGTACTCAACAAGCTTAGCTTTGCATCAACATTCAAATTTGCATACGTAGGAGTTGCCGATGAAGTGTATTTTGCATGTGCGTAAGTGTTTTGTGCATAGCTGTACGCAACGGGTATGAAGAAATTAGCATTAACAAATAAATCACCAAGTAACACATTACCACCAATCGATAGTTTTATATCTGATTTTGCAAAGTTTTGAATAGTGCTTTCAAGGTTTGTTTCAACCTTTGGCTCATTGTCAAACAGTATTTGAGAAAATGTTTTTGGAAGGCTCATATTAATCATTCCATCAACAGTAACATAGGGTACAAGTCTTAGACCGAGGAGATTCAAGTGAGCATAAGCAGTGATATTAACAGGAAGTGAAAATTTTATCCCATTTTGTATGACATGTCCCATGGTGTTTGGATTAATAAGTATCTCTTCTTCATTCAAAATAGCATTTATATTATCAAGTGTCAAAAGATTTTGGAAAAATTGCAGATCAACAATAGGTGAAATTTTAAGTAAAAACGTCCCGTCTTCTTTTAGTAAAGCAGGATTACCAAGTATTCCAAAAGGACCCAAGACTGTACCAAGTGCATATATACTCAACAAAACCACAAAAATCAAGACTGTTTTTCTCATGTTCATTCACCTTCCTTATTTTAACTTAACTTCCGTGGCTACACTTAGTTCAACAGCTATATAAGGTGCCATTGCGAGCTTTCCTGTATAGTTTAAAGACACTTTTTGGTCTTTCGGTACTATTATTTCGTAGCTTATTCCACCACTACCGAGCCTCTGCATTTGTTCTTTTGTTAAAGTAATCACTGGGTGAGCACTAGAAATGTCCGTATTCAAAATTTCGGTTGTCCCTTCTTTGAGCTTCAATCTCACACTTAACCCTGTTGTGTTATTCCATGTCTTGAATTTAAGTTCTGCTTTTTGGACAATATTTGATATCTGTTTTAATATGCTAAGATCTTGGTTAACCGGTCCACTATTTACAATGATATCTTTACCTTTTGCTGTTAAAGAGAACGGCACATCGAGGTTTAAGCTAAGTTTTATCTCGCTATTTTCGTTTAAAACACCTTCTTTTGTTTTTATTTTCGCACTAATTTGTAATATTCCTCCTTGTTTTATGAAGTTTTCTATAAGATCTCCAATGTCTTTCTCTTCACCTTTATTAATGACAACATTTGTTCCGGAGACATTCAATACAACAGTTGCAGGTATTGTTGAATTGGTGATATCGAACTTGACCTTAGCTGATATCTCGTAATCAAATTCTTTTAAGAATTCCAGATTGTTGGCAAACAACTGATCTAAGTTTAACGTTGCCAAATTATCGAATTGATATTGTTGCTCTTTTATAGATACGTTACTTATATTAAAGGTATCTATCTCTGGTGTAAATATAATATAAGCACCTTCGTTTAAGTCAACATTTGATAAGGTTATGTTATTACTTAAAGAAGGTTCTATTTTTAGTTCGAATTTATTAAATGTACTAAAATTGATATTTTTGTTAGCAGAAAGAATATGAGTTTTTTCGCTGCCACTTGTATCGTTGAAAGTAACTTCGCCAGTGCCTACTTCGAAGAAGTTCGAAGATATGTTCATCTTTAATCCATTTATACCTCTGATTTTGTATCTTATTTTCACAGCGATGTTTGCATCGAGTGAATTGACGATGGTTTTGACAAAATCAGGTATTGGATATTGGATATCAACCTTTTTATCCGCTATGAGTGAACTATCCACAACGGCACTTGCTATCTTTATAGTTTGACCGCTCGGCAAACTTGCTTGGTAAGATATGTTACTGGAAGTTACATCTGCTTCAAGGACCACTTTAATCTGCTCTGGCAAAGAAACTCCTTTGAAGCTGACTTTCACTTTCGAATCTTTTATTGTCTCACCAAAAGTTGTTGTAGCTTCTTTTAATGCTAGACCGGTGAAATTAACGACCATGTACCCACTATCGCTTGTAAAGCTAATAGATTGAACCACATCTGGTTTGGGTACATCCACTGTAAATTCAAAATTCTTCACAGCTTTTACAGTTATGTTTGGTGTTACCTTTACCTTTGGTTTTTCAGATCTAAGATCTGCACTGACAATTCCAGATAGTTGGACATTACCGCTAACTTGTATTCCTTCTCCAACTTTGAAGTAAACCTCGTTTACTGGAACCTCAACCAACAAACTATTGGAAGATTGACTCCCGAGGTTAACGCTTCCGCTTTTCAAGTTAATCGTTTGTGTTATACTACCAGAAAATCCTGGAATAATGATCTTTTCTATTATCTTTCCACCAAGTTTTAAGAGCCAATTACCCGATGCAATTGAGACATTTTGCGATGGAATATTTATGGTTATCTTCCCATCGGATGTAACATCCGACACCTTCAAATTTTTGAAGTAATTTAGCTTCAAATTCGTAAATTTTAAAGTTAAATTCCCTGATACGGTGTTTGAGCTTTTATTTTTCAGAATAAAAGATGATGTTTTCTTGATGAATAACGATATCTTAGTATTAAAAGGTCTCTCGGTACCATCGATTATAATACCAAGATTTGAGCCTCCAATACCGGAGAAGGACAATTCAATTGTACATTCTTTGAAATTAGCTTCGTCAAACGGTAACGAAGCCAGTAAATCCCCAAGCGATAGACTATCGTTCGGTCCCATCAAAATTGGAATGTTGTTAGCTAAGATTAAATTATTTATGCTTACTTCAGAAATATCGATGATACTTTCCTGGTCTTGACTGGGCATTTGTGGTAGCGATACCGTACCTTGAAGGTTTGTTAAGAAACCTTCTGTGTCAAGTTTAAAACTAAAACTCTCGCTAAAGCTCAAAAGATTACTCTTTATCTGTTCCTTTACGTCTTTCAGAATAGTACCTGGTGAATAAGAAACATCCGTAGCATATTGCAATCTCATTGGACTCTCTTTCAGGATTTTGAACTGACTGTTTCCAACACCGCTTATCAAATTGTCTAATAGCTGACTCATCTTGAAATCAAACGTTGTTATCGGAAATTCAAGGTTCTTCGTGTAATTGACAGAGACCTTTTCTGGAATTTTCTCAGGGATTCTCAAGCCGCACGAAAATATACCGAGCATCAACAAGATGACCAAAAAAGTCACACACAATCTTTTCATACTCCCACCTCCAGATAAGTGAAAAACAAAATTTAAACTGTCATCGTTAAATTAGACCAAATGTATTACCTTTTCGTTCATCTTAGAGAAAATAGCTTGTAGGAATTGAACAATCTGTGATAGAATATATTTAATGATGAATTTTCATCTGATCGTTGGAGGTAGCTGAAAGATGGCAAATTCCATTTTCAACTCAAATTTTGAAACTTTAAAAACAGCTCTTGATGTTCAGCTGAAAAGGCAAGAATTGCACGCACAAAATATTGCAAATGCCGAAACGCCAGGTTATAAAAGAAAGTACGTCGCTTTTGAAGAGTACTTACAAGAATCAAAAATGAAGCTTCAGATGAAACGAACAAATGAGAAGCACCTACCATCGATGACCAAAACCGTAGTTGCAAAAGAGGTTATCCAATCCAATACGTCGATCACAAACGATAAGAACAATGTTGATATAGACATGGAAATGACGGAGATGATAAAAGATGCTCTTAGATACCAAACACTTTCCAGACTCATGAGTAACAATATAGATAGATACAACACAGTACTAAGAAACACAAGGTAGCTTGAAAATTAAAAGCAAGTATTTAAGAACGTTTTTGTATTTTGCACTTTATAAATGGTCAAGGGGGTTTCCTTATGCAAAGCGAATTCAATATAATGAATATATCATCAACAGGTTTGTCTGCTCAAAGATTTAGGATAGAGATTATATCAACGAACATAGCTAATTCGGAGACAACAAGAACAGAAAGAGGAGAACCGTACAGAAGAAAAGTACCAGTGTTTCAAGAAGTTTTAAGAAATGTTCGTGGACGTAAGGAAAATGGTGGAGTTATGGTGAAAAATATATATGAAGATGCATCCGAGTTTAGAGTTATTTACGATCCCACACATCCGGACGCTGACGAAAATGGATACGTAAGACTTCCAAATGTAAACATTGTACGTGAAATGGTAGATATGATAAACGCACAAAGAGCTTACGAAGCAAACGCAACAGCTATAAACACAACTAAAGCTATGATAAACGCTGCCCTGCAAATAGGGAGGTGAAAGTGATGATAGAAAGAATCGGAGGGGTAAATAACCAATTTTCAAAACTTCAGAAGGCACAAGTGAAAACTGATAATAGTGAGTTTAGCAAGATGCTATCTGATGCGTTGGAATCCGTAAACGAGCAGCAAAAAAATGTCGAGAAAATGAGTGATGATTTTGCTAAAGGGAAAATAAGCAATATTCATGAACTTATTGTTGAGGCTGAGAAAGCTTCGATATCGCTCAGATTAACAGTCGAAGTTAGAAACAGGATCGTTGACGCATACAGGGAAATAATGAGAATGCAATTTTAAATGTAAGAAAATCAAAAAGCGGGAGCATCTTGCTCCCGCTTTTTTAAGATGTTTAATTTTCTATTTCACGAATGAAATCACAAGTGCAACAGTACCAAGTATGAGACCCAACCATGCAACCAAGTTTACATTATCAATCTTTTTATTTATCTCTACCTTAGTTTCTTCAATTTTCTTGTTAGTTTCTTCAATTTTCTTGTTTGTCGCTTCGTTAGCGCTTTCAAAATCTTCTTGAGAAAGTTTTGTATTTACGACATCGTAAACCATATTTACATATTCTTCTAAAAGTTCATTCCTGTTTACGAGTTTCTGAAGTTTCTCTTCGTGATTGGCATATGCTTCGCTCAAGATTGCAAGCTGATCTGATAATGTGCCAAGCGTTTCATAAATTTTAAGTATATCACTATCGTGGATGTCGAGTGTAACCTTGAGATCATCTATAGTTCCGTAAATACTACTTAGCTTTTCTTCAAGAGCAGTTTTTGTAACGTAATCGCCGAGTTTTGTGTTGATATTCTTTTCAAGATCAGAGATTTGCTTTCTAAGTAAATAATCAGTATCTCCGATCTGCGCCGCTAAACCAGTAAGAATTTCGTTTAAACCATTTATCGAATCATAAAGCTCTGTGATTGAGGCTTCAAGCATATCAACTTGCTCTCTGTCTGCTTTTGCAGATAAATTATCATATATATTAACTACATCTTGATCGTGCATGTTAACTTTGAGAGCCAAAGCTTCAACATTCCTTAATAATTCTTCTTGACCAGCAAGCATTTCACTCAACGCACTAACTTGTTCAGAAAGTGTACCAAGTGTTTCATAAATCTTAAGAATGTCGCTATCATGAATGTCGAGTGTAACCTTCAAATCTTCGATCACGCTTGTCCAATCTGTTTGCATGAGATTTCCAAGTTCTTCTTTCAGTGAGCCGATTGCAACTTCTACATACGATGTAAGTCTTGCTTCAACATTTGAAAGATTTGAAGAAAGTTCATAAAGCATGTCCCTAAGCGCAGGCATACCTGTCATAATGCTACTTTTGATGTTCAAAACATCAATTTCAAGTGCTGAAATTCTTTCCTCCATTTGAGCAACGTACTCGTCAAAATCTTCAATAGCTAGCTTTGTTCCTACAGCATCGTAGATCATATTTGCATATTCTTCAAGTAGTTCTATCCTGTTGATAATACTGCTAAGATCGGTTTGTGCAAAAGTCATTAAACCAAGAAAAACAACCGCAAGAATAATCCCCAGTTTTTTCATAACTTTCCCTCCCTTTTGAAAAGTGTGATTGAATACCTTAGGTAAATGCCACAATGCGATTTTGTAGCTTAAAATTTCGAAAGAACAACCTCGATTTTATATCCTGCTTTATATTATAGCACTTTGGAATAAGGTTTTGCAAATGTTTTTTTCTTTTTCAAAAGAGTTTATGAGCGTGAATTTAGAACATAGCATTGCTTATGTGCAAAAAGCTATAAAATACATTTGTTTTAGGCACTTGTAATAAGTTTACTTGACAACCGTCGGGTTTTATTATATGATTTATCATGCCCTTGCTCGGTTGTAGGCTTAGCCTCTACTTGGCAAGTGGACAACGTTGATGGAGGTGTAGGATATGAACAAGGAAGATATTATCAAAGAGTTTCAGATCCACGATACAGATACCGGTAGTACAGCTGTTCAAATTGCGCTCCTAACAGCACGTATAAGACATTTGACAGAACATCTTAAGAACCATCCAAAAGATTATCATTCCAGACGTGGACTTATGAAAATGGTTGGGAGAAGAAGAAAAATATTGAAGTATCTTATGAGAAAAGATCCCGAGCTCTACAAACAACTTCTTGAAAAGCTTTCTTTGAGAAAATAAATCTTTTAGAACTTAAAGTTCTTGAATAAAGGGCGGTGTAGCCGCCCTTTAATTTTGAAAACAGTTAATCACAAGTGAGGTGATATAAATGAGAAATATAGATCTTAACAAGCTTGAAACTTATGATTACTACCTTCCAAACGAACTAATTGCCCAGTCTCCCATAGAACCAAGAGATCATTCAAGATTAATGATAATTGATAGAAAAACTGGCAATATAGAGCACAAAATATTTAAAGACATTGTGCACTACATTAGCAGTGGAGATTTGTTGGTATTCAATTCTACAAAAGTTATTCCCGCAAGACTTCTTGGAAAAAAAGTAACCGGTGGAAATGTTGAATTACTTTTGCTTGAAAAGGTTGGTTGTGGGCAATGGAAGTGTCTTGTCAAACCTGGTAAAGCAGTTAAAGAAGGAAGTGAAATATTTTTTGAAAAAGATGGTAGAAAACTGTTTGCCAAATGTTTATCTCGTGCAGAAGAGGGTACAAGAATAGTGGAATTTACTGAGCGTGAAGATCATGAGATATTCTCATTTGGAACTGTTCCATTGCCGCATTACATTAAAAACGAAAATGTAGACCTTGAAAGATACCAAACCATCTACGCAAAGCATGAAGGAAGTGTTGCTGCACCAACGGCAGGATTGCATTTTACAGAAAATTTAATAAATGAACTGAAAACCCGCGGAGTTAGATTTGCAGAAATAGTACTTCATGTGGGAATCGGAACATTTAGACCTGTTAAAGTTGAAGATATAAGGCAGCATAAAATGCATGAGGAATATTATTTAGTACCCCAAGAGGCAGTGGAGGCAATAAAAAAGGTTAAGAATGAAGGAAAACGAGTTATAGCAGTTGGAACAACAACAGTTAGAACGCTTGAAACAATTGCAAGATTACCTGAAGCAAGTTCTTATTCAGGCAAAACAGGTATTTTTATCTACCCGCCCTTTGAGTTTAAAATGGTGGATGCGTTAATAACTAATTTTCACTTGCCAAAATCGTCTCTAATAATGCTTGTTAGTGCATTTGCAGGATATGAGTTAACCATGAAAGCTTACAACATAGCAGTGCAAGAAAGGTACAGATTTTTCTCATTTGGTGATGCCATGTTCATACATTAAGTTAACATTGTTAACATTTACAATCTTAACATTATTGCTGTGGCTTATGTAGTATAATCGATAATCAGGTTGTGACTTTGGAATTTCCGGAGGAAGTACATGAGGATTCTTGGTATAGATCCAGGATATGGGATTGTAGGATATGGGATAATCGAAAAGAAGGGCAACAAAATTTCGCACATAGATCATGGTGTCGTAATAACAGAAAAAGGAGAAAATTTTGAAAACAGATTAGATTTTATATACAGTCAAATTTTAGAAATTATAGAAAACTATTCACCAAATCTTGTGGCAGTTGAAAGTTTATACTTTTATAAGAATGTCAAAACCGCTATATATGTCGGTGAAGCGCGTGGGGTTATTTTACTTGCCGTCAAACATTCCAAGATACCGTTTGTTGAGTTTACACCTCACCAAGTTAAGCTTACTGTAACTGGTTATGGACGTGCTGAGAAAGCACAAATACAAAAGATAATGAAAATCTTATTGAAACTCCAAGAATTGCCAAAGCCAGACGATGCAGCTGATGCACTTGCTATCGCTTGGTGTGCCGCCGTTTTGAGTGAACAGAACTTTAGTCAAAGAATTTGAGGATTTTCCCAAGATTCAGAGGTGGTTATATGATCTATGTGTTTAAGACGGAAAAAGATTTGAAAACCATTGCCAGCAAGATAGGTATACACAATGCGAATGGTATATTAAAAAAGGTTGTATACGACAAAAAGAGAGAAGCGATTACCTTCTTTGTTGAGAAGTTTAAAGGTGATATTGAGGTTTTTAAAACCAGTTTGAGCAAATTTACAGGAGCGTACGTAGATGTTGTCATTGAATCAGATTCGGAACTTGGAAAAGATAATCTTGAAAAATTTGTTTACGAACAGCTCAATGGCTCAGGTAAATACATAGAGAGGATAGAAATAAGAGACAATGTACTTAAAATTTACGCAATAGGAGAATTTGCAAAAACACATGTACTTAAGAAATTAAAAAAAATAAAACCAAACCTTCCGTTCCAAGATTATCTTGTGGAAGTTGTGCAAACAACTATCGAGACAGATGCTAATGAAAATTCGGATGTTAATAACTTAAACCTTATTCAGCTTTCTAACATCCAAAAAAATTCAAACGTAGAAAGCGATCTTTTAACAAAGGATCACGGAGAAATCAAAGATAACATACACGAAGTGATCAAAAGTATTTATTCACCGTCAAGGATTCCAAGCGCATCTAATTCAAAGAGAAAAGTAAAGATGTACGGAAAAGTTTTCAAAATTGATAAAATAAGCGATGAACTTTTGAACATATACATTACAGACAAAAAAGATTCATTTACTCTTAAAGTATTCAATTCCAAGGTACAACTTGCTGAAGAAAAAATTTCGGTTGGGAATTGGTATATATTCACAGGTACAATTCTTCCAGACAAGAATGGTAGTCCTTTTCTAAGAATAGACAACTTTAATGAAATCCCGTCACTTGATCGTGTTGATAAGGCTTTTGAAAAACGTGTGGAACTGCACGCACATACAAAAATGAGTGACTTAGATAGTGTGATGGATATTTTCGAATACGTAAAAACAGCCAAAAATTGGGGCTGGGATGCGATAGCAATTACCGAACACGGTAATGTGCAAAGTATTCCAGAGTTTTACGATCTTGCGAAATCTCTGGGAATCAAACCTATTTTTGGCGCAGAACTTTACCTTGCAATTGATCCAAAGAAAATAATGATAAACCAGATCGATGGAAATATAGAAGATGCAACTTATGTTGTGATCGATCTTGAGACAACAGGATTAAACCCAAGAAATGATGAAATAATGGAAGTAGGTGCTGTAAAAACCTACCAAGGAAAAATAATCCAGGAATTTCATACATTTGTGAAGCCTTCGAAGGTCAATAAAAAAAGCCTTGAAATTACAGGTATAACTGAGCAAATGCTTGAGAACGCACCGGGTATAGCCGAAGTTTTGGACAAACTTCTTGATTTCTTACATGGTTGTGTAATTGTTGCCCATAACGCTGATTTTGATGTTTCATTTTTGAGAAATGTTTTCGCAAGGCACGGAATTGAATTTAACCCCCCTTACATAGACACACTTAGATTGTCGCAATCTTTATTAAGAAACAGATTAAAATCCTTTTCTCTCGATAAACTTGTAGACCACTTTGATCTTGGAACGTTTCAACATCATCGAGCATTGGATGACGCAAGGATAACCGCAGGTGTCTTTTGGAAACTCATTGAGCTTGCGAAGAAAAAGTCAATTACAACATTTGAAAGGCTCAATAAACTCGTTGAGAATATCGATCCACTAACCAAACATCCTCATCATGTTACTGTTCTTGTTCAAAACAAAACAGGACTGAAGAATTTATACAAACTCATTTCCAAGTCTCACACGGAGACGTTCTTTGTAGTACCGCAAGTATTGAAATCCGAGTTGGAAAAAAACAGAGAAGGATTATTGATTGGTACAGGTTGTTCAAATTCCGAGATATTTGAATTAGCTCTTCAGAAAGACAGAGGAGCACTCACGGAAGCTGTAAAGTTCTATGATTACATAGAAATAATGCCGCTTGATACAATATCTTCTGAAGAATTTACACTGCAAGAAGCGAAAGAAGCTTACAAGCTTTTGTATGAGGTTGGTAAAGAACTGAATATCCCAGTTGTTATGGTATCAAATGCTCATTTCATAGACCCTGAGGATATAAAGGCAAGGCAAGTACTACTTGCACCACAAAGTAATATTCAAGATTCACAGTCGAATTATTATCTAAGAACAACCGAAGAAATGATAAAAGCAGCCCTGAAAATATTTGAAGATGAGAATATTGCTCACGAAGTTGTTTTACACAATCCTAAGAAGATAGTCCAAATTATAGAAGATCTACAACCACTTGAGAAAAGACTACATCCCCCAAAAATAGAAGGCGCAGATGAAAAGTTGAGAGCAATGACATACGAAAAGGCTTATCAACTTTATGGAGACCCGTTACCTGAACTTGTTCAAAACCGCATTGAAAAGGAGCTAAACAGTATCATAGGTCATGGTTATGCAGTGCTTTACATGATAGCTCACTTGATAGTTAAAAAAGCAGGTGATGATGGTTATGTAGTAGGTTCAAGAGGTTCTGTTGGTTCTTCGTTTGTAGCTCATCTTGTAGGTATAACTGAAGTTAACCCTTTGCCTGCACATTATCGCTGCCCTGACTGCAAATATTTTGAGCTACATGATGAAGTAGGTTCAGGATACGATTTACCTGATAAGCGTTGTCCAAGATGCGGCGCAAAGCTTGAAAAAGCTGGACAAGATATACCTTTTGAAGTTTTTATGGGGTTTGAAGGAGACAAAGTACCCGATATAGATCTGAATTTTTCGGGTGAATATCAAGAACAAGCCCACAGATTTATAGAAGAACTATTTGGTAAATCAAAAGTGTTTCGTGCAGGTACAATAAGCACAATCGCAGACAAGAGCGCTATTGGTTACGTAAAAGCGTACATGGAAGATAAAAATGGAAATGTAGTCAATCCATTAAACCCTGCAGAACAAGAAAGGCTTGCCATGTACGTAACTGGTGTAAAACGAACCACGGGTCAACACCCTGGCGGACTTATGATTGTACCGCATGATTATGACATACATGATTTTACGCCGTTCCAACATCCTGCAAACGATAAGAAATCTGGGGTTTACACTACTCATTTTGCTTATGAATCAATACACGATGACTTAGTGAAACTTGATGCACTCGGGCACGATGATCCCACAATGATAAGACTGCTTTACGAATACAGTGGCGTAGATCCAATGACGGTACCTATGGATGATAAAAAAACGATCAGCATATTCTCATCTGTCAAAGTATTGAACATAGATCCTGAAGAATTGGGTACTGACGTTGGCACAATAGGTATACCCGAATTCGGTACAGATTTTGTCATGGGCATGCTTAAAGAAACAAGACCTAAAACCTTTGCAGAACTTGTGAGAATATCTGGGCTTTCACACGGAACGGATGTATGGCTTGGTAATGCTCAAACACTTATAAATAAAAAGATTGCTACACTTTCGGAAGTTATTTCCTGCCGAGACGATATAATGATTTACTTAATTCACAAAGGTGTACCACCAGCGATGGCATTTAAAATAATGGAAAACGTACGTAAAGGCAAGGGATTGAAAGAAGAAGAAGTCAAAATAATGAAAGAGCACAACGTTCCAGAATGGTTCATCGAATCATGCCAGAAGATAAAGTATCTTTTCCCAAAAGCGCATGCAGTTGCATATGTGAGTATGGCCTTTAGAATTGCGTACTTTAAAGTCCACTATCCACTAGCATTTTATGCTGCGTACTTTTCTACTAAAGGCGATGAATTTGATGCTGAATTTATACTCAAAGGTAAAGAAGCTATAAAAAGAAGACTTTCAGAACTTTCAAATAATATGAAAAAAGATGTGAAAGAGAAAAATGAAGAAAAAGTCCTTCAAGCAGCCCTTGAAATGTTACTAAGGGGATTTGGGTTCAAAAAACCGGATCTTAGAAAAAGTGATTCAAAGAGATTTATCATAGACGGAAAAGATTTAATTATACCATTCAATAAAATTCACGGTATAGGTGACAATGTGGCGGTTTCTATCGTCGAAAAAAGAAACGAGAAAATGTATACATCCGTGGAAGATCTAATAACTCGAGCTCGTGTTACAAAAGCCCAAGTAGAGGTCCTGAAGCGAATGGGTATACTTGAAAATTTACCTGAAACTGATCAGACCTTGCTTTTTGGTTGAGATCTTTTATCGTACGCATAAATACTTAATAAATCTTATTGCACAACTGCTTAATCCTATGATATAATATTCAAGCAAGGTCAACGCACTTTTATCAAAAATCAAAAACTTCGGAGGTGTTTTGTAAAATGTTGGCGGTTATACTCATCATTGTACACACTGTAATTGCAGCTGGACTTATATGGATGGTGCTCCTGGAAATGAGCAAATTTGCGGAGCTCGGTGGTGCTTTTGGAAGTGGTGCGGCTTACACAATGTTTGGGAGGAAAAAAGGACTTGATACATCTGGAAAAATTACCGTGGCGCTTGCTGTTGCTTTCTTTGCTATGTGTTTTTTGACATCGTGGATTCTTTCAAGATAATTGAAAAACCGGGAGTTCTCAAATTCCGAATCTGGTAGCTTTTTACGGAGGAATAGCAAATGGAACTCAGTCCAGAAAAGCAAATCGAGATCTTAAAGAGAAACTGCGTTGATCTGATTTCAGAAGAAGAATTACTTGAACGATTAAAAGAAGGCAGACCTTTGAGAGTTAAACTTGGAGTTGATCCTTCAAGACCGGATTTACATCTTGGGCATGCAGTAGTGTTAAGAAAACTCAAGCAATTTCAAGATTTGGGGCACCATGTTATATTGATAATAGGTGACTTCACAGCAATGATCGGTGATCCTTCCGGAAGAAGTACTACAAGACCAATGCTTTCAAGGGAAGAAGTAATTGAAAATGCAAAAAGTTATGCCAACCAGGCTTTTATGATCCTTGACAAAAACAAAACAGAAATCAGATACAATAATGAATGGCTTGGCAGTATGACCTTTGCTGATGTAGTAAAACTTGCTGGTAAATACACAGTTGCAAGGATGCTTGAAAGAGAAGATTTCGCCAAGAGATATTCAGAAGGAACACCAATTAGCATCGCTGAGTTCTTGTATCCTCTCGCCCAAGCTTACGATTCTGTTGCCGTTCAGGCAGATGTGGAACTTGGAGGAACTGATCAACTTTTTAACTTAATGGTTGGTAGAAAGATACAAGAAGAGCATGGATTAAAGCCTCAGATAGTTCTGACAATGCCAATCATTGAAGGAACAGACGGAAAATTAAAAATGAGTAAAAGTTACAATAATTACATCGGTTTTACCGACGAACCAAAAGACATGTACGGCAAAGTAATGTCTATACCTGATGAACTTATTGTAAAATACGCGAAACTGCTAATAGATGTTGACGAACACACAGTTGCCGATATGGAGAAAAAAATCAACGAAAAGCTGGTAAATCCAAGGGATTACAAAATGTGGCTTGCAAAAGAATTGGTCAAACAATTTCACGGAGAGGAGAGAGCCAAAGAAGCGGAAGAGTACTTTGTTACGGTATTTCAAAAGAAAGAAATTCCGGATGAAATGCCAGAGGTAAAAATACAAACGGGTAGTTACAACATAGTAGATTTGCTTGACAAACTTGGGATTGGTACAAGAAGCGAAATTAAAAGACTAATCGCACAAGGTGGAGTTTATTTGGATAACAATCGTATCGACAATTTTAAAGTTGTTGTAGAAATAAAAGAGCCCCACATATTAAGAATCGGAAAGCGTCAATTTATCAAAATCTTGGTAAATTGATTCTGTATAGCAGGTGAAAATATTTTGGAAATAAGCATTCAAGTTTTGATTTTAGCAATATTTTGTGGTATAATTAGCGTGTAAGTATATTGTCAAATCAAGTGCATTAAAAACCAATTAAAAAGGGGGTAAAGACTATGAAAAAACTTTTAGTAATACTAAGTGTGATACTCTTTGCTTTTGTATCAATGGCGGCTTTTAGAGATGTCCCAAGAGGACATTGGGCAGAAAGTTATGTTTCAAGGCTTGAGCAGATTGGTATTATAACAGGCTTTCCGGATGGTACATTCCGCGGTGATGAAGCTGTCACGAGATATCAGTCAGCTTTATTAATTTCAAGAACACTTGATTACGTCGAACTTTCACTGAAAGACAAACAAGCTCAGATAGATTCATTACTCCAGATTATTAAAAGACTTCAAAACACTCTTGAAGCAAGTAGTAACGACTTTAGCAAAAGAGTTAATGAGATTGAAACGGAAATTCAAAACATAAAATTGACGCTTCAACTTCACGATCAAGATATCATAAAATTGTTCGATATTACTACACAGCTACAAGATAAATTTGTTTACACAGACGAAGAAGGTAACACTTCTGAAATTGACTTATCGACGCTCAAAAACGATATTGCGGGTTTAAGCGAAATACTGAGTGGTCTTGCGGCTCAACTTGGTGATGTGGATTACCTTTTGAGGAAACAAATAGCAGATCTTGACAAAAAAACGAGTGCAAAAAGTGATGAACTATCAAAAGCTATTTCGGAACTCTCGGCAAAAGTGGATGAGCTAAAGTCACAACTTGAAATGCTGCAATCCAAGATTGAAGACACAAACGAAACAATAGCAAATATTTATAATACACTTTCAGATGCAGTTCTCTCACTTCGAGAAGATTTAACGTTACTTGAAGCAACGCTCACGGCAAGACTTGATGAACTTGAAACAAGAATACTAAACATAGAGAGCACGTTAAATACTGGTTTGCCGGCGTTAAGAACATTGATCTATGGACTTTCAGAGGAACTTGCAGACACTGAAGCATCGATGAAAGCTTACACGGATGTCATTTCAGAAGAGCTAAGAGCACTAATGGAAGAACACGAATTATCAAACAACGAAAGGTTTGAAGACATATACAAAACCATCGAACAGAAAGTAGCGACATTATCTGAAGCTATTCTTGGTCAGCAAGAAGAAATTGCGCAACTTAACTCAAGACTTGACGAGGTTGAGATAAGAGTACTTAATGTAGAAAGCACAATTTCCACAGGTTTACCGGCTATAAGAAGCTTAGTATACGGACTTTCAGAAGAAATTGCGAATACTGAGGAATCCATGAAGGCTTATACAGATGTTGTTGCAGAACAACTTAAGACACTAATTTCCAACATAGAAGAATCATGTAAAGCATCTATAACCGAACTTAAAACAATTATAAGTGAACATGAGCAGTCCAACAAAGAAGTGTTTGAAGATATTTACAAAACTATAGATCAAAAAACGGTAATGTTATCCGAAGTTGTTATGGGACAACAAGAAGAAATCAACCAACTTAGAGAAAAACTTGACAAACTTGACAATTTTGTGGTAAACTTCAAAAATGAAATGAGTGAGAAAATAGAAAACTTGAGCATGAGATTAGGGTTGTTAGAAGATCAGGTTGCAAGTTTAACGCAAGTTGTCGAAGAAGTTAAGGCTGATAAATCTGACGTAGAGGAAATTAACAAAAAACTTTCAGAAGTTGAAAAATCTTCTGCAACGAAGAAAGAATTAGAACAAGCACAAACAATTGCAACTTGGGGGTTAGTTACTGGTATCAGTGGGTTGATAATAGGTATCATTGCCTTAGGTAAAGTCTTTGAATGGTTCTAATTGATAATCAACAAAAATAAGGGGGGATGAAAAAACAGAAGTTTGAAAACAAAGCGTTATGTTCCAAATGAAATTTTTTCAAACTCACAGGAGGAGGGAGAAGGATTATGAAAAAGTTTTTGGTAAGTTTATTACTCGTTTTGGCATTGTTCGTTTTTGCAGGTGAAGCAACATTTTCACAAGGCACAAAGATTTCGTTTTCAGGAACGGCAACATTCGAACTTGTGGTAGACAGCAAGGGGATTGACATAAGTGGTACAGCACCATTAGATGCAACGGTTTCGCTTTCACTATCACCAACATCCGTAACGTCAGCAGGTGTAACTTTTGGATTAACTTATGGTTATCCATCATCTGGTACTTCTATTGGAGTTAATTTCTCACTCAGAACTATATCTTTTAAAACACCTTATTTCGATGCACTTTACAGTGTTCCAAAAATTTTTGTAAGTGATTATTTCACCGGTAGGATTTATAATGCTGATGGGACGGTAACATGGACTGGTTCAGCTTTCAATGCTGACTTTTCAGATACGCTTAAACTCACATTCCCAACGATTGCTGGCTTAGAAGTGTACTATATCGACAGAAAAGATCCGGAACCATCGAATGATGCATACTTTAGCGATATGGTTCTTGTTAAGTATCCAATTGCAGGATTTAATGTAGTTGGTGGTATATACAGAACGAGTACTCTTCCTACAACACATGAATTTGGTGCTGAAGTGAAAGGCAAACTTGATCTTGGTTTCTTTAAACCAGATCTTACAGTTTTTGGAGGTATGGTTGCAGGCGCATCTGGAATGGAAACAGCTTACGATTTCATTCTTTCAGGTTCACTTACACCAGTTGCTGGTTTAGAAATAAAACCAACTGTTAAATTCGCTGAAAATATTACCGAACTTGATTATATGTCTAATAACATTTTAGGAGATAAATATGTACAAGCAGCTGTTACATACAGTCAAGCATTTGGACCAGTAACACCAAAAGTTAAGGTTACGCCAAAATACAACTTTTCATCATCAAAGCTTACACTTCCTCTAGATGAACTTTCAGTAAAAGCTGTCTTTGCACCTATTACCCTTTACGTAAAAACGAATAATTCTGATGTACTCGATAATACAAAGAAATACGAACTTTATGCTCAAGGTGATCTTGCAGTTGAAATGTTCAGCTTAACAGCAAAAGCTTTCTGGAAAGACGTAACAACACTAAATGTTTTCGATTACATTCATGTGCAAGCTACGGCAAAGGTTGATGTTTTGACACTCACAGGCAACTATAGGATGACAACTACAAAGAATGGATACAACGTTTCTGCTTCTTACCAACTCACAAGCAATGTAAGACTTACAGGCTTCTTCGGAACATTAACAGGAGATGACTCTGCTGGTTGGACCTTCTTGACGGAACCAACATGGAATGCTAAACTTGTTTACTCAGTAAAATTCTAATTTGGTTAGAATTAAAAAACACACTCCCTCAAATTTTGAGGGAGTGTGTTTTTTCGATTGTCTACATTTAAACTAAAAAAGCCTGGTGAAACACCAGGCTTTTTGTTTTTATCGTTTTATACTATAAAACGCTCCTAAGCCTTTGTAAATTGCCGAGTCACCAAGTTCTTCTTCGATTCTAAGAAGTTGGTTATATTTTGCGATTCTTTCACTCCTTGAGAGTGAACCGGTTTTAATCATACCTGCGTTTGTTGCTACTGCAAGGTCAGCTATGAATGTGTCTTCTGTTTCTCCACTTCTATGGCTAATA
Organism: Fervidobacterium sp.; assembly: GCA_026419195.1. Classification (NCBI taxonomy): domain Bacteria; kingdom Thermotogati; phylum Thermotogota; class Thermotogae; order Thermotogales; family Fervidobacteriaceae; genus Fervidobacterium; species Fervidobacterium sp. Next base: position 129,738 of record JANZZV010000003.1, on the reverse strand, counting down.
ACGTTTGTCATACCAGCAGTTTTTGCCATTTCTATTGCATCGAGTGTTTCAGTCACTGAACCAATTTGGTTCAATTTTATAAGTATCGAATTTGTTGCAAACAATTCTATACCTTTGGATAATCTCTTAACGTTTGTTACGTACAAATCATCACCAACGATCTGCACTTTTCCTCCTACTTTTTGGGTGAATTTTACGTAGCTGTCCCAATCTTCTTGTTCAAATGGATCTTCGATGGAGATGATTACGGGCCAATATTTGTCTATCAGCATCGAGTAGTACTCTATCAATTCCTCACCCGTTTTTTCTACTCCGTCGATTAAGTATTTGCCTGTTTCTTCGTTGTAAAATTCACTTGCTGCACAGTCGAGGGCTATGTAAATATCTTTTCCTGGTTCATATCCAGCTTTTTTGATTGCTTCAATGAGTACTTGTATTGCTTCTTCGTTGGATTTTAGATTAGGTGCAAAACCACCTTCATCGCCAACTGCCGTAACATGTCCAGCATCTTTGAGTATCTTTTTGAGTGTATGGAAGACTTCAGCACCATATCTTAATGCTTCTTTGAAAGACGGAGCCCCAGCTGGCACAAGCATGAATTCTTGAATATCCAAGTTGTTATCTGCGTGCGCACCACCGTTAATGACATTCATAAACGGAACAGGAAGAACTTTTGCGTTAGCACCACCAAGATATTTGTAAAGTGGTAACCCAGCACTTTCAGCGGCTGCCCTTGCAACGGCCATGGAAACACCAAGAATGGCATTTGCACCAAGCTTCGATTTGTTTTCTGTACCATCCAACTCGAGTAATACCTTGTCAAGATACACTTGATCAAATGCATTTAAACCAACAACCCTTGGTGCTATGATTTCGTTCACATGCTCCACTGCTTTCGTTACACCTTTTCCTTGATATCTCTTCTTATCTCCATCTCTCAGTTCGAGCGCCTCAAACTTTCCGGTTGACGCACCACTTGGAACAATAGCCCTACCAAAACTACCATCTTCAAGTAAAACTTCAACCTCAACTGTCGGATTACCGCGAGAATCGAGTACTTCTCTTGCCTTTACGTCAACAATCTCTACGTACATACTTGCCACCTCCATCTTTTCAACTTTTTTGAGAACTAAGATTCTAAAATCAGGAGCGCTTCCTAACAATTATACCATGACTATTTTATTGTGCAAACTTTCACGTAGTAGATCACATAACTTTTACTTCGTAAGGTTTTAATGAAATACCTTCGAAATTCTCTCGATGCCCAGATATGTTCACATAAACCCTTATACCGTGTAAGCCATCAGTGACCGTGTAAGCGATTGTGAAAGTATTATGTGTAACATTCTCGATCCAGGCGTTTTCAAGCCATGGATTTTCTTTTCTAAAGTTTGTCCAATTTATTACTTCTTTCAAAAGACTTGTCTCTCTATTTATTTGTTCTTCAACAGCAACGCCTGTAAATGCTCTGTTGAATCTTACTGCCTTCCAAAATGTTTGTCCTTCACCAGACAATGAAGCGTACCAAGGGAATGGTTCGATTACATCTTCTGTAAAGGTTGAATCGTACATGCCTTTCATTCCAAGTTCATCACCATAATAGATGAATGGGACACCAGGAGTTGTCATCAGCAAACCGAAGAATACCTTTCTTTGCTCTTCTTGTGGTAGCAATTGAGCTAATCTGTGCATGTCATGGTTGCCTGTGAAATTACTTGGCTTGTACGGCTTCTTTGTAAGAGTTCTTTGGAAACAGTCAACAATTTTGTACACAGCGCCATGTTGCATCGATTCCCTTATCGCTTCTGTAAAGTAAAAGTTGAAAGAACAACCTATAGTTTTAGCGTATCTGTCAACTATCTCAGGGTCATCCCAGACTTCTGTAACAGCGAACACCTCCGCACCTTTAACAGAACGTGCCTTATCCATTACGAGTTGCCAATAATTTACATTCTTGTCGTGTTTGTATCTGAACGTCCCTTCTTCTATGTCGTAGTCATATATATGTTTTGCTGCATCGAATCTAAAACCATCAACACCTTGTTTGAGCCAGAATTCAACAATTTCTAGTGACTTTTCCACAACTTCCGGATTTTCATAGTTCAGATCTGGTGAAGAACCACCGAAAACACCATAGTACCATTTTCCATTTCTGTTGTGCCAAAGCAATTCCTCATCCCAGTGTCTTTTCTCTGCTGTGTTAAAATGAGGTTGTACCCAGAGAAAATAGTCCACATAAGGCTTTTCACCATTCATGGCAGCTTTGAACCAAGGATGTCTGTCTGAAACATGGTTAAGTGGTAAGTCTATTATCAGCTTTATTCCATTTGCATGGAGTGTATCAACCATGTATCTGAAATCTTCCAAAGAACCAAACGTACTGTTAGTGTCAAAATAGTCAATAATATCGTATCCATGATAACTTGGAGATTTGAAATGCGGAGTTAGCCAGATAAGATCGACTCCCAACATTTTAAAGTAATCTACCTTCTGTGCAATACCCCTAAAATCACCTATTCCGTCATCGTTTGAATCTGCGAACGAACGTATGAATATTTCATAACCTATCATGAAAAGTCCTCCTCTCTATTTTTGTCCAAATTCTAAGGCATATTCACGATTAAGCTTTACTTCAGACCCTTAAGAAAAAGCATCTTGAATTTCTTTAACTATTTTTTTGTAGTGGTTGCCTCTTTCTTCGAAGTTTTTGTACGCGTCGTAGCTTGCACCAGCCGGTCCCAAAAGTACGAAATCTCCTTCTCTTGCTATCTGAGATATTTCTCTTACTGCTTGCTCAATATCAGAATACCTTTTGTAATTCACATTCCTTTCTTTTAGGTAAGGTTCGATTGAATCAGCTATGGGACCGATTATTGCCACGTGTTTACATTTTTCTTTTATTTTATCAGCTAAAACAGTGTAATCTTCATTTTTTCCTTTGCCAGCGATTATAAGAAAGAGATTCTTGTCGAAGTTTTCAAGAGCTTTAACAACTGCAGCCGCATTTGTCGCTTTCGAGTCGTTGTAGTAATGTGCACCGTTTATTGTCCCACAATATTCCATTCTGTGTGGAAGTGGGACAAAATCTTCAAGCATGTTCATATTAAATTGTAAGTTGAGTACGTTAATAACTGTCTTTGCAGCGGCTATGTTTTCGACATTCTGTCTTGTGCGTATGTGGAATGGGATTTCTTCAAATTCAAAATCTGCGATAAAAGGTACTTTTGTTGCTTGTACGTATTGAATTCTTTTGAGTGTTTCAGTATCTTTTGGATTGTAGATAAAATAGTCTTGTTTATCCTGAAATTTCGCAATTTTCATTTTTGAGTTTGCGTAATGTTCCATCGTTGGATGCCAGTCAAGATGATTTGGATAGATGTTTGTTATGACGGCAACATGAGGTTTGAAATAGGGTGTCCAATACAATTGAAAACTACTTATTTCAACAACTATATAACCTGGCTTTTTTCCCTCTAATAATACTTGTGCAATCGGAATTCCAAAATTTCCAGAGATTTGAGACGATGAAAATTTTGAAATTAAGTGATTTATCATTGCAACTGTTGTACTTTTGCCTACCGAGCCGGTGACGGCGATGATTTTTGGGTTCCAGTCTAAGTATTTCATAAAGTACGTTATCTCGGTATCAACGTATTTTCCTAGCTGTTGAGCTTTGACAAGTACAGGATGGTTGTGAGGTACACTTGGACTGGTTAATATTACCTCTGCTTGAAGAATTTTTTCGGAATTTTCTCCTTCTTCGTATGGTATTTTGTTTTCATCAAGGAATTTTTTATCGTCTTGCGAAAGTTTCCCACCTTCGCTAACAAAGATCTCTTCACCAATTTTCATCAAAAACTTTGCTGCGTACTTATTACTTAATCCGAAACCTAATAGCGCATATTTCACAAATGTCACACTCCTCTTTGTTAAAAATTGCTAATACCAACCCTAGCTTGTTTATCCTTTCTGGAATATATTTTATCATTCATGATAATTCTTTGTTTAATAAAAAGTTATATTTCCAAAACAACATTGGACTTTTTCAAACTCCTTGTAGATCTTGGTTTGTTAACGTAAAAAAAAAATCGGACTCCGAATCTCGATTCGAAGTCCGATTTTGGTCGGGGTGACTGGACTTGAACCAGCGACCTCTTGCGCCCCATGCAAGCGCGCTAGCCACCTGCGCTACACCCCGATTTGATTATTTTTTGTCTGCTATTATATCATTTTACCATACTTTTCTCTTATTTCAAGTGTTTCAATGTCCGTTGCTTGAAAGAAAATGTTACAAGATACTGAATCTTTCAAATAAGGGAGCAAAGATTAACGATACAACAGCCATTATTTTTATCAGTATATCCAAACTTGGACCAACGGTATCTTTCAACGGATCACCCACAGTATCGCCCACAACGAGTGCTGCATGTTCAGGTGATCCCTTTCCTAAGCCTTTGATTTTACCTTGCTCAAGATGTTTTTTTGCGTTGTCCCAAGCCCCTCCTGCGTTAGCTGTGTATAACGCAAGCATGATACCACTAAGCGTTGTACCAACAAGTAATCCACCAACAAATTGAACACCAAAAAGGAAACCAGATATAAGCGGAGTGGCGATAGATATCATGGCTGGTAACACCATCTCACGTAAAGCCCCATCAGCGCTAATAGCTATACATTTTTCATAATCAGGCTTCTCTTTTCCATCGAGAATACCTGGTTTTTCTTTCACTTGTCTTCTTATTTCTTCAACCATCTTTCCAGCTGATTTGACAACTGCTTCTATCAATATTCCACTGAAAAGGTAAGGTAATGAAGCACCCAAAACAGCTCCACCAAGTGTCCTTGAGTTTATTATATTTAAATTAAGCAATTCTTGTATACTTTTAACATATTCACCAGGTGTAGTTTGTGAGAACATGTAAGATGCAAAAAGTGATAATGCAGCAAGTGATGCCGAACCTATTGCAAATCCTTTTCCTATAGCAGCTGTTGTATTTCCAACCATGTCAAGTCTATCGGTTATATGCCTAACCTCAGGTTCAAGTCCAGCCATTTCACTAATACCACCTGCATTATCCGCTATGGGTCCGTATGAATCCACAGTTACAGATGTTCCAACAAACGATAACATTCCTACTGCAGCCATAGCAACACCATAAAGACCAGAGAGTCTATCGGCAAGATATATTGAAAAGAAAAGAACCAAACATGGTAAAAATGTGCTTTTCATACCAAGTGCCATCCCACCGCTTATAACCATCCCCGTTCCATCGATCGATTTATAACTCAGCCTTTTTGTTGGGGTAAAGTTATCTGAAGTGTAATATTCCGCGAGCAAACCAATGATTATTCCAGCAAATATACCTATTATTGCGGCAAAGAATGCGGAAAATGGTCCAAATCTAAAACCGTATAGTACCAACGCTTCTTGGTAATTTGGTTTGTTTAGGATAATATCAGTGAAGAAATAGTTACCAATAATTGTTAGTAACGCTGATATTATCAGCGAATAGTTTAATTCTGCATGAGGTTTATCTGAAGATTTTTTTAGTATGACGAACAGAATTCCTACGATGCACGATATTAAACCAACAGCTGCAAAACCAACAGGGTAATACACCAAATTTAGAAGAACATCATAGTATTTTTGTCCAGAAAGCACAAATGTATAGCACGCTAAAACTATAACTGACAGTATTGCACCCATGTAACTTTCTAAAAGATCTGCGCCAAGTCCGGCAACATCTCCCACGTTGTCACCTACATTATCAGCGATAGTTGCTGGATTTCTCGGATCATCCTCTGGTAGCTTTAATTCGGTCTTACCAACAAGATCTGCAGCCATGTCAGCCGCTTTTGTGTAAACTCCTCCCCCTACCCTGTCAAACATAGCGACTATTGAGCAACCGAGTGCGTAGCCTGATATTGTCATTGCAAAAGGTATGAAACTTACACCAATCCGATTTTGAACAAGTATCATAGAACTCTGTTCAAGTTGATGTTTAAAAAGTAGTATAACAATGTTCAAACCTAACAAAGCCAAGCTTGCTACAGATATTCCCATAACAGAGCCACCTTGGAATGCGACTTTTAAAGCTTTACCTATTTGTTTTGTTAACCTTGCTTGTTCGGTTACCCTTGCGTTCGCCCTTGTAGCAGCCTTCATTCCAATGTATCCAGCAAGTGAACTCATCGCTGCTCCAACTAAAAAGGCAACACCGACATACCATGCTGTTAATATTGATAGAACAACGGCAATAACGATAGCATACGTAAGTACGGTTCTGTACTCATGGTTAATAAATGTGTCGGCACCACGACGAATTAAAGACGAAATCTCTTTCATTAGGTCTGTACCTTCAGGTTTTTTAAGCATAGCCGAGAAGTTAATATAAACCACCAAAAGCCCCACAAACGGAACAAAAAAGAAAAGTAGTTCCATAGTTCTCCCCTCCTTTGCAAAGAAGATAACGTTCGATGAGACTTTTGGTATATTATACCATACTTAAGTTATAAAATTATTCATATTTATGGTATAATATGCGAAAAAGTTAATACTAGAAACTCAAAGGAGGGATAAATCGTGTACAATGAATTGGCTCAAAAACTTCTTAGGTTAAGAGACGCTTCGGTAATTTTATCTTCAATAAACACAAAAGAAAAGAACAAAGCTTTGAAAATAATTGCCGAAAAGATCGAGAAATATCGGAAAGAGATAATCTTGGAAAATTCCAAAGATGTTGAAGTTGCAAAGGTAGCAGGCCTTCGTGAATCACTAATCGATAGACTTAGGTTAAATGATAAAAGGATAGACGAGATGATAAACGCATGTTATACTGTGGCAAGTTTAAAAGATCCTGTTGGCGAAGTTGTCGATTCTTACACAAGAGAAGATGGTTTGAGAATTTATAAGGTACGGGTACCATTAGGTGTCATAGCTATTATCTACGAATCAAGACCAAATGTTACAGTTGAAACTACTGCTCTTGCACTCAAATCTGGTAATAGCATACTATTAAAAGGTGGTTCTGATGCGTTGAACACTAATAAATTCATATTAAAAGTTATAAAAGAGGCGTTAAAAGAATCGTTTATTCCAGAATATGCTGTTGAACTTGTTGAATCAACAGATCGCAGTGTTGTTGACTACATTATTAAACAGAACGGATTAATAGATCTAGTTGTTCCACGCGGTGGGAAAGGACTGATAGATTATGTTGTCAAAAACTCAACTGTTCCAGTACTGGAAACGGGAGCTGGTGTATGTCACATATTTGTTGATGAAAGTGCGGATATTGAAAAATCTCTTAGAGTTGTCGACAATGCCAAAACTCAAAGACCAGGTACATGTAACGCTGTGGAAACTATTTTAGTTCATAAGAACATAGCTTCAAGATTTTTACCTGAATTAAAGAATCTGTTTGACACAAAAAACGTTGAAATCAGAGGTTGTGAAAAGACATGTCAGGTTATAAATTGCATTCCAGCAACGGACCAAGACTGGGAGACAGAGTATTTAGATTTAATTGTTTCGGTTAAAGTTGTTGAATCTATTGATGAGGCAATAGAACATATAAGAAAGTATTCCACAAGTCATTCAGAGGCTATCTTAACAGAAAATTACTCAAACGCCATGAAATTTCTAAATTTAGTAAACTCAGCAGCGGTCTATGTAAATGCCTCGACCAGGTTTACAGATGGTGGACAATTTGGGATGGGAGCAGAGATAGGTATAAGCACACAAAAATTACACGCAAGAGGACCGGTAGGGTTGAGAGAATTAACAACTACAAAATTCATTATTTTTGGTGACTATCATGTAAGGGGGTAAAAACGTGGCAAAAGTTGTTTTAAAGGTGGGTAGTAATCTCTTAGTAGGGCAAGGTGGTATAAAAAAGGAGTACATTATTGAAATGGTCGCCACGGTAAACAAACTCCTTAATAATAAACACAGAGTGGCGATTGTTACATCCGGTGCTGCGGCCAGTGGCCGTAAAGTTTTAAAGATAGATACACATGATATGGTTTCAAAACAAGCACTTTGTGCAGTTGGTCAAGTGCAGCTTATGAATATATATGAAAATGCATTCAGTTTTTACAACAGGAAAGTTGCACAGATTCTTCTAACTCGAGATGATTTTTCTGATAGGACAAGATTTCTTAATTTGAGAAACACGTTAATAGGTTTGGAAAATTTTAAGGTCATTCCCATAATAAACGAAAATGATACAGTAGCTGTTGAAGAGATAAAATTAGGCGATAATGATATACTTTCTGCTATGTTTTCGATATGCTGGGGAGCAGATTATCTGTTACTTTTAACGTCGGTGGATGGTGTTATTGGTGAGAATGGAGAGATTGTAAAAGAATATGTTGTGGGTTTTGATCAAGTAAAGATTGCGAAACTTGAAAAGACATCATTTGGAAGCGGAGGAATAGATTCAAAGATAATTGCTGGAAGGATGGCCGCAGAAAGTGGTATTAAAACTTACATAATAAACGGTAATGAGCTTGGGAATATACTAAGGGTATTGAATGGTGAAAATCCTGGGACGAGGTTTGTAGTTCAAAGTGGTAGGAGGCTTTCCAAAAGACTTTCTTGGTTGAAGTATATTAGCAAACCTAAAGGTAGGATATACGTAAACGATGGGGCATTTGAAGCTATGTCCAAGAGAAAAAGCTTGCTGCCAGTTGGTATACTGAAAGTAGAAGGGAAATTTGATAAAGGAGATGTTGTATCGATTTACTTTAACGACAAGTTGTTTGCAAAGGGGATTGTTAATTATTCTTCTGATGAGGTTGAGGTTATTAAAGGTATGAAGACAAATGAAATACCTGAAGACATCTTTACATATGAAGAAGTAATCCACGCTGACAACACAATATTGGAGGGAAAGTTATGAGAATTGGTATAATTGGTGTGGGAAATATTGGTAGCATGATACTTGAGGTACTTGACAAAGATGATGAATACGAATTTTATATCTACAATCGTTCTGTTGACAAAATTAGAAAGTATGAAGGGTACGATAATGTAAAAGTTTGTTCATCCGTTAAGGAAGTTTACCAAAGCTCTGATTACATTTTCTTATGCGTTAAGCCACAACAAACGTCCGTTGTATACGAAGAATTGAGACCTTTAGAGGAGAATAACAAGATATTGGTAAGCACGGCTGCTGGGAAAAAGATTTCTGATATATCGCAATCCACAAAGAAAAGCAAAATAATTAGAATTATGCCAACTATAACTTCCAAGATTTCTATAGGGATAACAGCAGTATGCTATACCGATTCAATATCAAACGATGACAGAAAGAAATTTGAAAAATTGATGTCTCCACTTGGTGAGCTCATGGAACTTGAAGAAGAGAAGTTCGATGCGTTTACAGTACTCAACAGTAGCGGACCGGCATTTGTTGCATTTATACTGGAAAGCTTTATTGAAGGTGCGATAAATATAGGTGTAAACCCTGATTATGCGAGAGATATCGTCTTGAGAACTTTCGAAGGTTCGATAAAGTTACTTGAACACATAAACATGGAACCTTCAAGACTAAAATATCTTGTATCATCGCCTGGAGGTGTGACAATACGCGGGTTGTATGAATTAGAGAAAAACGGAGTGAAAGGTGCGATTATGTCAGCTATTTACGAAGCTTACAAAAAAAGCCAAGAGTTATAGCTATTTATTACACAAATTATTAAATAAAAATTTTGGATTTTATTTCAAAAGTGATATAATATAGTGACACTTTTTACAAGGGGGGATAAAGATGTCAAAAAGAGTATTTTTTGTAACATTTCTAGTGGTCGTAGTAACAGTCTTTGCGTTTGACCCTACAACTTACGTCTCTGCTGGTGTAGGGGAACCGGATACACTTGATATTCATCAGGCGTATGATACTGTGAGTGGTGAAATAATCTACAACGTTTACGAAAGTCTAATAGCCTACAAGAAGAACAGTCTTACAGAATTTGAACCTCGGCTATCGACGGAAGTTCCAACAGTTAAAAATGGACTAATAAAAGACGGTGGCAAAACCTATGTTTTTCCAATAAGAAAAGGTGTGAAGTTTCACAATGGTAATCCGTTAACGCCAGAAGATGTGGAGTATTCTTTTGAAAGAGGATTATTGTATGACCCAACAGGTGGACCAATGTGGATGCTTTGGAATGCTATTTTCGCTGTTAATTCACTGAACGAAATGATCTCCAATTATGTTGGCAAACCTGTTGCTGAGATATTCAAAGATGGTGAACCACTGCCTCAATTCAGAGATAAGCTTGTTGAACTTTACACAAAGGTTATAGATCCGGCTATCGAAGTTCAAGGTGATAATGTTGTGTTCAAACTTGCCAGACCGTACGGTCCATTTTTGACAGTAATGGCACATACGGTTGGTTGGTCTGCTGTCCTTGATAAAGAAACATCTATCAAAATGGGACTCTGGGATGGAAAACCAGATACGTGGTGGAAGTATAGAAACATACCAAAAGAAAAATCACCACTGTATGCGACGGCGATCGGTACAGGTCCTTACAGACTTATTGAATGGGATAGAACAAGCAGAAAAGTTGTTCTTGAAGCTAATAAAGATTACTGGAGAGGCGAACCGAAGTTAAAGAAAGTTATCATAATGACTGTAAGCGAATGGGGTACGAGAAAACTTATGCTTGAAAAAGGTGATGCCGATGATATTGCAATAGTTTTAGAATATTTAGATCAAATTCGTGGTAATAAAGATATTCAAATAATTGAAAACATACCCAGTTTGTCGGTTGTTGCTGTTGGGTTTTCCTGGTCAGTATCTCCCAATAGCAAGTACATTGGTAGTGGTAAATGGGATGGTAATGGAATGCCACCGGATTTCTTCAGTGACGTAAACGCAAGAAAAGCAGTCTCCTACATAATAAATTATGACGCGGTTATTAGAGATGTTCTCAAAGGATACGGTATTAGGATTCCATCGCCGTTGCCTAATACATTACTTGGTTTTGATCCGACATTGCCTCTTTACAGATTTAACATAGCTGAAGCAAGAAAAGCCCTCGAAAAGGCGTGGGAAGGAAAAGCATTAAAAGTTGGTCTGAAATTCACGGTTGCTTACAATACTGGTAACATGATGAGACAAAGAATTGCGGAAATGATTAAAACGTACATGGAAATGATAGCTCCAGGAAAAATAAAGGTGGATGTTGTTGCGTTAAATTGGCCCAGCTATCTTGATGCGATGAGAAAATCGGAATTGCCGATGCCGATATTCAATTGGCTTGCTGATTTTCCTGATCCAGACAATTTTATATTTACATTCTACCACTCAGCAGGTACATATGCTCCAAGACAGGGAGACAATTTCAAAAAGTTTGTCAGTACACCAAGAAAAGAACTTGGAGGAAAGAGCCTTGATGAGTTGATTGAGGCAGCAAGAAATTCAGCAGATCCAGATGAACGAAAGAAACTTTACATTCAAATTCAAAAATTTGCAATAGATAATTACATAAGTATACCTGTTTACCAACCTGTCGGTGTTAGAGCACAGAGAGCTTGGGTCAAAGGATGGTATGAAAATCCAATGCGCCCTGGTAATGATTACTTTGAATTGTACAAGCAACAATAGTTAATCATAAAAAGCGAGGGATAAAACCCTCGCTTTTTTATTCAGTCGCTATTTTAATAGCTTTTTAAATTATCTACTTTTTAACATCAATATGTTGGAATATTACTCTGAGTTTTTCGGTGAACTTGCGATTAACACTTGCTGTTTTAGACTTGATTATGTACCGGATAAATGCACATATCTCTTAAATTGCATTCTTTACACATAGGTTTTGAGTTGCAGTATTTCTTTGAGTGATCAACAATCAACCCGTGATATTCTTGGTAGACATCAGTAGCTTTGCTAATAGAGCTTTCAAACAAGTCTTTATACTCATCGTACTTTCTGTACTTTATATTATATAGTCTGCTCAACAAGCGTTTTGTGTATGCATCTATAACAAATACCGGTTTTTCTATTGCGTATAGTATAATAGAATCGGCTGTTTCTTCTCCTACGCCATTTATTTTGAGAAGCTGGACTCGGAGTTTGTTTAGCTCAATTTTACTGATTTCCTCCATTGAGAAATCGTAGGATTTAAGCCATTCAAGCAAATTAACCAATCTTTGAGCTTTTAAATTGTAAAAACCAACAGGTTTTATAAGCTCAGCTAAATTACTCTTCAACCTATAAATGCACTTTAAGAAATCTTTTCCATTAAGGCTAGTGCATTTAGCTTTTAAATTTTCCATTGCTCGTTCGACATTTTTCCAATTTGTATTCTGAGTAAGTATTGCGGAGATAACTATTTCTTCTGGACTTCCCGGCCACCATTTTCCAAGCTTACCGTGAACTTCCAGAAGCTTTTTGTATAACAACTCCAAATCCAAGCTTATCACCTCAAACATTAATTATATCATAAAAAAAAGCACGGAGTTTGAGCTCCGCGCCAAAAATTGGAAATGACTCTCTACATGATCTTATCCTCCAAGGTATGCTTTTCTAACTCGCTCATCTTCCAAAAGTTCTTTACCCGTACCTTGCAAAACAATCCTACCTGTCTCAAGAACGTATGCATAATCTGATAATTTCAATGCTTCATATGCATTTTGTTCCACCAATAGTATCGTAACTCCTTCACTGTGAATTCTCTTTATCATCTGAAAGACTTCTTTAACTATGACGGGTGCAAGTCCTAAGGAAGGTTCATCAAACAACAGTAATTTTGGCCTTGACATTAAAGCGCGACCTATAGCTAACATTTGCTGTTCCCCACCAGACAACGTACCAGCACGCTGATTTATTCTTTCTTGTAATCTGGGAAAAAGTTCGAACACATACTGAATATCCTTTTTTATTTGTTCCTTATCCTTTCTCAGATACGCTCCTGCAAGTAGATTTTCGTAGACTGTTAGGTTAGAAAAAACACGCCTTCCTTCTGGTACCATTGTGACGCCAAGTCTAACTATTTCACTCGTATCAAGTTTTGTTAACTCTGTTCCTTTATATTTTATACTACCTCTTGTTGCTTCTTTAAGACCACAAATTGTTCTGAGTGTAGTGGACTTTCCAGCACCATTAGCACCTATCAAAGATATTATTTGACCTTCTTCCACTTTCATTGATATACCCTTAATTGCGTGTATACCACCGTAATGTACATGTAAATCCAAAATCTCAAGCATCCTCATCACCTGCGCCCAAATAAGCTTTTATGACTAATGGATTCTTTTGGATTTCCTCAGGTGTACCTTCAGCTATTGTAACTCCGTGATCAAGAACTATTATGCGCTCGCATATATTCATTATAACTTTCATATCGTGTTCAATAACAATGATTGTCAGTTTGTATTTATCTCTTATTCTGAGTATAAGCTGGTTAAGTTCGAGTGTTTCATCCGGATTCATACCAGCTGCTGGCTCATCAAGTAATAGTAACTTTGGATTTGTAGCGAGTGCACGCGCTATCTCAAGTTTCCTCTGTAACCCATAAGGCAAAGAACTTGACTTATAGTCAGCAAGATGTTCGATACCAACTTCTTTCATAAGTTCCCACGTCTTGTCTTTGATGTATTCTTCTTCTCTTTGATATTTTGGTAGGAAAAAAATAGATGTAAACAAATCAGACTTGAGGTGAGCGTGAAACGCTGTCATAATGTTCTCTTTAACCGTCATATTGGAGAAGAGTCTTATATTTTGAAATGTTCTTGCCACTCCAAGTCTTATTATTTTATCAGTATTCAATTTAGTTATGTCTTGACCGTAAAATTCCATTTTTCCTTCACTTACGGGAAAAACGTGAGTAATTAGGTTGAATACTGTCGTTTTTCCAGCACCATTTGGCCCTATTAGGCCAAGAAGCTCGCCTTCTTTCAAATCAAGGTTAAAATCAGAAACCGCCACGAGACCGCCGAAACGTTTTGTAACGTGTTCCATCTTTAAAACTGTTGGTTTGGTGGGAGATTTTTTTGAATTTCCAACTTCGACTGATTGAACCATCACCGTTTCACCTTCCTTTTGGAAAGGAGTTTCGCAATTCCTTCCCAACTGAATTCCCTGTTGCCAAATAAACCTTGCCTGAAAAACAGTATTGTAACCATGAGCAGTATGGAGAATATTAGCATACGCATACCAAGAATTCCTGGTATAGTAACTCCAAATATTTTCATTGGCATTTCAACAAATCTTAAACCTTCCATCAAAAATGCAAATCCAATACCAACTATAACACTTCCGGTTATATTACCAAGTCCACCGAGCAGTATTATAGTTATTATCTGATAAGTAAAAAGTATGCTGAATGAATTCGGATCGATAGTCATCAACAAACTTCCAAGAAGACCACCAGCAATCCCTGCAAAGAACGCGCCAATTACGAAAGCAAGTACCTTGTGTCTAAAAAGATTTATACCAAGATTTTCAGCGGCAACTTCATCATCTCTGATAGCTTTAAGTGCTCTCCCATATGAACTATCAACAATTCTTTTGATAACTATAATAGTTATTATTGCCCAACTAACGGTCCACCAAAGATTAGTGTGTGTTGGAAGTCCCTTTAAACCAAGTGGACCATTTGTAATATTCTGAAGGTTGTTGAAAAGCGAACGTATAATTTCTGAAAAACCATACGTCACTATTGCAAGATAGTCTCCCTTTACTCTCAAACACGGTGCACCAACTATGAATCCAGCAATAGCTGCCATTAAGCCACCAACAATAATTGCCCAGAAAAACGGTATCTGTATTTTATCAAGTGGAGAGATTAACGGCTCCATAAAAAAGTTAGATATTTTCTGTTCTTCAGACATGTACAGCAAAGCTGAAGAATACGCACCTATTGCCATAAAACCAGCATGACCAAGCGAAAATTGACCTGTAAATCCATTTATAAGATTTAAGCTAACTGCCAAGATAACATATATAAATCCCGTATTTAAGACTCTTTTTATGAATGGATCCATAAACCTTTCTGCAAAAAACACAAATACATAAACAGCCAGGATTAGTAAAACACTAAGCAAAACACGTGTTGTTCGCTTCACGCTTTTTCACCTGCCTCTTGACCAAAAAGACCATTCGGCTTGAATATTAACACAATAACAAGAAGTGCAAAAATGAATGCTTCCCTGTAACCAGAATATTCCGGGAAGAACGCTGGAAGAAGTACCGTTAGCATACCTAAGACAAAACCACCAATTAGTGCACCTTTAAGACTTCCTATACCTCCAACAACTGCCGCTATAAACGCGCGGCTTCCTGGATATTGTCCCATAAATGGGAAAATCTGCGGATATCTAAGTGCCCAGAAGACAGCACTTACTGCTGCTAAAGCAGAACCAAGCGCAAATGTAAATGAAATTGTTCTATTAACATTTATTCCCATTAATCTTGCTGTATCAAAGTCTCTGGAAAGTATGCGCATGGCAAGACCTATTTTTGTTTTTTGTAGAATGAACGTTAGGAGCGTCACAACAACAATAGAAAATATAATAGTGTAAATAGAAACCGCTTGAACTCTTACCTCGCCTAAAACAAGTGTTTTCTTCATCGGTTCTGGTACAGGAAATGACCTCTGTATACCGCCAAAAACGACAACTGCGAAATTCTGGAGTAAAAATGACATACCTATAGAGGAAACAAGGGAATTTATCCTAGGGTATTTTCTTAAAGGTTTGTAAGCAACCTTTTCTATACCCACACCAAGTAAAGAAGTAAACGCAATACCAAGAATGACTGCACTGAGCCACGGAGCACCAAATATCAAAGAAGTATAGAACATAAAATATGCAGCCATCATGAATACGTCACCATGCGCAAAATTAACTAACTTAACTACTCCGTAAACCAAAGCGTAGCCAACTGCCACTAACCCAAACACAAAACCAAGTGATATAGCATTGACCATATGCTGCATAAAAAGATTAATATCCATCTAAACACCCCCAAGATCGTTTAATAAATGCGCTACGCCAAAAGGCGTAGCGCAAAAAACAATAATTAGTCGCCTTTTATAACCGTTACAAACTCAAATTTTCCATTTTTGATGGTCTTAATAACGGCGTCTTTTATAGCATCTCTGTTTTGGTCAAATCTGATTCTACCAGAAACACCTACATAGTTTGTTGTCAGAAGAGCCTTTCTTATGTCTTCTGGTTTATCTGAGTTTGCCCTCCTAATTGCGTCGATTAAGACCATGTAAGCATCATAAGCAAGAGCAGGTAAATATCCCGGATCTTCGTTATATTTCTTTCTATATTTTTCAACAAACGGTTTTGTCTTATCGGAAAGTTCTGCTTTAACATCAAACATTGTACTGTAATATGCCCCTTCAACTGCAGGACCACCAATTTCTATTAACTGTGGCAAATCCCAGGTATCTCCACCAAGTAATGGTTGTTTCAGTCCTAATTCTCTTGCTTGTTTTGCAATTAGTGCAGCATCTCCAACGATACCTGCAGGGATAAATATAACATCTGGATTTGCTTTTTTGACAGCTGTCAACTGCGCTGTAAAGTCTTGGTCTCCACCTTGATAGGCTATGTAAACAGGTATTGCTTTTGAATTTCCTGTCAATTTGATAAATGCATCTCTGAAATAATACGCAAGACCAACAGAGTAGTCATTGGACACGTCGTAAATAACTGCCGCTGTTTTTGCTTTCAGATTTTGGACTGCAAACTTTGCCATAACAGTTCCCTGGAATGGATCAATAAAGCAAACCCTGAAAACGTATGGCTTATCCTTTGTAACAAGAGGATTTGTGTTTGAAGGAGCTATGTAAACAACCTTATTTTTGTTAGCAATTTCAGCACCTGGTATACCAAGAGCACTTGAGTATGTACCAAGTATAGCAACAACTTTAAATTGTTCTATAAGCCTTGTGACAACATTTGCAGCTTCTATTTTGTCGCTTTTATTATCAAGTGTTACAAGTTTTATAGGTCTTCCAAGTACAGATGGGACCTCTTCGTAAGCCATTTCAATACCTCTAAGGCCAAGTTGCCCACCCATGGCATAATTACCAGTAAGTGGCTGAGTTACTCCTATTACTATTTCGTTAGCTGCAAAAATCGTAACTATACTGGCTAAAAGAATCAATAAAACAACACACCTTTTCATTATTCTCACCCACCTTAATTATTTTTATAAAACTGTCTAAAAAAATTACGGTTTAACAACTGTCACAAATTTAAACGCACCTTTTTCAATCTTCTTCACGATAGCATCTTTTATCGCATCTCCGTTTTCATCAAATGTGATGTTTCCAGTTGCACCTTGGAAGTTTTTCGTAAGTGCCAAAGCATTCTTTATATCTTCTGGTTTCCATGATTTTGACCTGTTGATAGCATCAATAATTACAAGATAGGCATCGAATCCCAAGGCTGCAAATGCATTCGGTTCTTCGTTGTATTTTTTTCTGTATGCTTCAACAAATTTCTTCGTCATTTCAGTAGTCATAACCTTTTCGTCAAAATGCGTGCTAAAGTAAGCACCTTCCGCCGCATCTCCTGCAACATCTATAATCTCTGGAACTTCCCAAGTATCTCCGCCAAGGAATATAGATTTAATACCCATCTCTCTTGCTTGTTTCATGATAAGCGCAGCATCACCATATGAACCAGCTGGTATGAAGAGAACATCGGGATTTTTGGCTTTTGCAAGCGTAAGCTGGGCAGTGAAATCTTGGTCTCCTCCCTGATATGAGGCGACGCCAAGAACTGATTTTGAGTTACCGGTAAACTGTATAAATGCATTTCTAAAGTAATGAGCAAGACCAACGGAATAGTCAGAAGATATGTCTTGAATAATGTATGCTGTCTTAGCTTTAAGTGTTTCTACTGCAAATTTTGCCATAACAGTACCTTGAAATGGGTCGATAAAGCAAACTCTGAAAACATACTCCTTGTCTTTTGTGACAAGTGGATTGGTTGGTGAACAACCTACCATGGGAACCTTCATTCTGTTTGCAACTTCACTTCCTGGAATTGCCAAAGAGCTACCATAGCTTCCAATAATAGCACTTACGTTGTAAACTTGTATAAGCCTTGTAACTGCATTCGCTGCTTCTACCTTGTCTGTTTTGTTATCGAGAATGACAAGTTCTACTTTTTGCTTCATAGCGGTTGGAAATAGTTCGTTGGCAAGTCTGATACCCCTAACTGTAAGTTGACCTCCAGCTGCGAATGCTCCAGTTAATGGTTCAAAAACACCTATACGAATAGCTGAAAAAACAAAAAC